>JAKAMS010000171.1 GCA_021812745.1 Bacteroidota bacterium
CTTATGTTGATTACTGCTGCAAGTGGAACGGTCCCGTCTGGCTGCTGTGGGATTACATGGTTCTTGATGGATTGAAGAAATACGGATACAATAAAATTGCATCGGAACTTGCCGGTAAAATGATGCTCGCAGTTACAACTCAACTTAAAAAGAACCATAACTTTTGGGAATCATATAGCCCGGATAATGATGTGCTCAACTCACCGTCGAATTATATATGGGATTCAATTATGGCGAGAGTGCTGATTGAAAAATACAAGAAGAAATAGAACGCTTATTATTATGATCATTTAAGTTCGATCACGATAAATCATAATTATTATAAAAAACTTTTTGCGGTTAGTAAACCTGTTCCATAAAAATTTTATAACAATTGAGCAATAGGATAATGAGACAATTAAAATATTTTCTAGTAATTACTTTTTTTGTAGCGCTGAATATTTATGCACAAAGCGAATTGATCAATAAATTTGAACTGAAAAAAAACGATCTCTCACTCACTCGTCCCGCTCAGCCGAATCAATACATGGATAAGATCGGTCAGAAAGCCGCTATTCTCGGATTTGAAAGCGGTTCATTTGAAATGTGGATCTGGCCGTGGAAAGTTTTGCGCAATTTTGAAATTCAATTTTTCGTTGGCACAACAACGCAGCCGATTCTTGCCAAAGATATTTTGCGCGACATTTCCGTTACACCGGAGGCAACAACGTTCACGTTTGTATATGAATCATTTACCGTTAAGGAAATAATATTTGTCCCGAATGATCAACCAGCCGCAATAATTCTTTTGGATGTTAACACAACAACACCGCTTACAATCGTTCCCGGATTTATGCCTGTGATGCAGCCGCAATGGCCTGCGGGAATTGGCGGACAGTATAGTTATTGGGATGATGATGTAAAAGCTTATGTTATTTCCGAATCCCAGCAGCGCGGATTATTTTTGTGCGGCTCACCGGTAGCTCAGCAGATGGCAGCTCCGCCTGCTCATATGTTTGCCGATAATCCGATTCAATTTAAGATTGATATTAAACCGGGCGAAGCGAAAAATAATTTTATTCCAATTGCTATTGCCGGCAGCCCGGTTAAAGCAAAATATGACTCGGTAAAAACTCTTTATAAAAATCTTCTCTCAAATATTGAAACTCTTTACAACAAAAATTACGATTACTATAAAAACCTGCGGAACACAACAGTTGAAATTATTACTCCGGACGAAAAATTGAACCTTGCTTTTGAATATGGTAAAGTGGCTCTAAGTAATTTGATGGTGAATAATCCTACTCTTGGAAAAGGATTGGTTGCCGGATACGGATTAAGCGGCGGTGGCGGACGTCCGGGATTTGCGTGGTACTTTGGAGGTGACGCATTTATTAACTCTCTCACAATGAATAGTTATGGCAATTATTCTGCTGTTCGTGAAGCACTTGAGTTTACTCAAAAATGGCAGCGGGAGGAAAATTATCCGATTAGAAAAAAATCGAAAGATGAAAAAAATATTGATATCGGAAAAATGTCGCACGAACTTTCTCAAAGCGATGGACTTATTGATTGGTGGAACGATTATCATTACGGGTATAATCATGCTGATACATCACCGTGGTATCTGGTTGCGATTGGTGATTATTTTAAAAAAACGGGAGATATTGAGTTTATTAAAAAAAGTTGGAAGTCAATTGTTCAAGCATATAACTGGTGCAAAAGTAAAGACAGCAACGGTGACGGTTTGATGGATCTTAAAGGCGCGGGTCTCGGAGTACTTGAATTTGGCTCTCTTGTAAAAATCTTCAATGATAATTACACGCAAAGTTTGTGGACACAAGGAATTAAAGAAGTGAATCTCATGGCGAAATATACCGGCGATAAAGAAATTGAAAAAGAAACGGAAAAACTTTTCCCTGTGGCGCAGCAAGCCTTGGAAAAAATATTTTGGATAAATGATTTAGGATTCTACAGTTTTGGCGCAGCAGAAGACGGCAAGCAAGTCCGCGATAAAAATATTTATTCATCGGCATCAATTCTTTTTGGCTTGATGAATCAAGAACGCGGAATCAGTACAATTAAAAAATTTAATGAAAGCGATATGGTAACGGATTGGGGAGTGCGTAATCTTTCAAATAAATCCTCTATGTATGAACCGACGAATTACAATTACGGAACCATTTGGCCGTTCACTTCTTATTTCATTGGTGCTGCCCAGTTCTATACTCACTTTGATTTACAAGGATACGAGACGGTTAAAAAAACTGCTCAACATGCTTTTGATTACGGGCTTGGAATTGTACCGGAAGTTTTTTCCGGTGACATCAACACAAAACTTGGTGAAGCTTATCATGATCAAGGATTTAGCGCAAGCGGCTATCTTTTCCCTATGGTACAAGGATTGATAGGACTTGATGTTGATGCATTGAACAATAAAATTACCTTTGCCCCAAAACTGCCCGCGGATTGGAAATTCTTGAAAGTGAGCAATATTATAATTGGAAAAACAATTGTGAATAGCGAATTGAAAAAAGAAAATGGAGTACTGAAACTATTTGCAGATAATACCGGAGAGAATGGAATTGATTTTAACTTTATGCCGGATTTACCACTCGGATCAGAAATTATTTCTGTTTCGTTAAATGGAAAATCTATTCCGTATGAATTAATCAAACAAGAACAGGCGTATCAGCTTAAAACAAATTTCAAGATAAAGGGAAAGAATGAGATTGAAATATATTATAAACCCGTGGCTGCTATTTATTCTTTGTTTCAGACAGTTCCCATCGGCGCAACAAATGAGGGTCTGAAAATCGTTTCGCAAAAACTCGAGGGGAAGAAACTTATAATCAACTGCGAAGGAAAACCTGCAAGAAATTACGAATTAGGAATTATGAACAGCGAATTAATAAAATCAGTTTCAGGAGCAGAATTAAAAAACGATAAATTATTGATTCGTGTTTTGGGAAGCGGGAGTGAGTTTATAAAACATGAAATTTCAATTGAACTGAAATAACAATTGTCAATGAAAAATATTTTTTTTATAAAAATATTTTTTTAGAAAAATTATTTTCTTGTTAGGAATAGAAAATCAAATTTTATAAATTTTGTTAGAGTTTAACAGTAACCTAATTATTCTTTTTTAGGAAACATGCTGCCAATAACACTTGAACCCCAACAACAGATTAGTCTTTTTCCAAAGCAATCGAACAATTCGTTTAATTGTGAAATTGAAGTTGTTAATAATGGCCCCTCCGCAGAAATTCGTCTCTCTTTTTTAACCAAGCAAAAAGAAAAAGTTGTTAGACGAACAAGGAAAAAATCATTTCCTAAATACGAGACAATTTTATTGTTTCAATAGCAAGCGTTATTCAAACTCCTTAGTTCCGAAATAGATATAATTTTCTCAACTATTTTTTGTTAGAAATGGAACAAACGAATCCACTGCTTCATCTAAAGTTGAAACGGAAATCGGCATGAGTGAATTTAAGGTTAAGGGGCAGGAACTGATTCAGAAAATCGAAGAGCTTATCCACGAAGGAAACGTTACTCGTATAATTGTTAGAGATGATAAAGGAAATACGTATATAGACATTCCTGTAACGGTTGGTGTTTTAGGGGCAGTGTTTGCGCCCATTGTAGCTGCTGTTGGAGCCCTAGCAGGCATAGCGGCAAATTACACGCTTGAAGTAATCCGGAAAGAAGATGAGAAGAAAGAGAACAGCTGATAATTTAAAACAAGCGACTGCATTTTTTTATCTGATAAAGTGTGGCATTTCAAAAGGAATCTCAATAGATAATTCCACAAGACCTTTCATCTCTCCGTTCTCAAACCAAGGTGATTGATAAATTAGTTTTTTCTTTCCGTTTTTTTCGATTGTATAAATGTTCGGATTTTGTTTGTTCATAATTTCTTTGATTTTTTCTTTTGACGCGTCCGTGTGACAGCCGAACATATTTTTCCCGATCAAATCATATCCGCCATCATTTTCGAACACTGCAGCAGATTTCTGATTCATCTCGGTTATAGTTCCATTTGTATCACATACAGTAATTGCCGCTGGAAATTCTTTAATCCATTTTGAATTCATCTATTCTCCGAAAATTATTTACATCTAAAAGATACTGAAACTTGTATTATTGAGCGAGCCGAAACATAACTGTTTCTGATTTTGCCATGCAACCATAACACAACATCTGAAATTTTTATAAGCGTTTTGCTGTAGCCGGTTTATGAAACCAATGTTCAGAGGTTTAATAGTTAATACGCAACTAACAGTTCAATACATCAAAGCACTCGCGGGATTTGCGAGGAATGATGATGAATAATTGGGCTAGTTAATGAAAGGTCAAGAACGAAACTAAATCTAGCTTCAAAGCTAAGCAGCTCACCGTCAACATCATACCGCCAGCAGTAAATGCCCGATAGAGCATAAATGTTTTCGGTTGTTTTTTGGACATTAATAAATTTTTCATGTAGTTCAACGCTTAATCTGTTGCGGGTTTTGAGCTGTTCAAAATAGTTGCGGATTTTTGCGTTGCTGTCTAATACTTTATTAGAGAATGTCGGAATTAAAACTGCATTCTCGTTGTAAAAGGCGAGAATGTTTTCAATCCCGCCTTTATTGACTGCATTTAGCCAAGCTGTTAAGACTTCCTTCGGCTTTTTCATAACAGATAATACTTTCTTTATTATTGACTTAAAAACTTTTCTGCCTCTTCTAAAGTTGGAACGTATTTCAATTTGTAAGAATCCATTGCTAAAGAATTATTCGCAAATTGAATCAATCCCATTTTAGATGTTCCAACTATTCTGACAATTCTGTTTACTTTTTTCTGAATCAATAGTATCATAATCTCTTTCAGAATTGAACCGGCTTCATCATCACCGTGTATAAATTTTGAAATATCATTAATCAGATCAAAATTCGGCTTTAGAAGAGCTATCTCTTTTTCAATTAAATCTTTCGCCTTCTCGGCTTCTTCGTAGGAAACTGTTCCACTAATGGAAAGATACAACCTATTCTTTGCAGTATCTTTTTGTGCTTTAATCATTTTATAGACCCCAATAGATGAAATCTAAATATAATAAATTATTTTAAAAGAAGATTTCAAAACTAAAAGAGTAATTTCTAATCGGCGCGATATTGCCAATAAACTCGACGTAATTGTAGTTGAAGATGTTTTTCGCGTTCAGATAAATTTTTGCCGGAGCGCTTCCTAGTAAAAAGTTATAACCAATATTCAAATCCGTAACATAAATAGGAACACGCTTATCGCCGTCTATTACCAGCGCAATTGGCGGCTGTGTAAGATTAAAATCTATTTCTTCAACTTTACTCATGTATCTAAAGTCAATTCCAAATTCAAACGGATATGGAGAGTATTGCATCTGAGCAGTAACTGAATTACGCGGGCGGTATTTCATAGCCGTATTCTTATCTAAATCTCGCGCCCACATATAATTGTAACCCGCCTTCAACTTTAATTTGCCCGGAACGAGAGACCAATTGGCATTAAATTCAGCGCCTTGAATTCGTGCTCTGCTCAAATTTATAAATTGAATTTTTGCATCGTTAGTTAAAACCGGTTCGATAAAATCTTTGTATTCATTTTGATAGAATGCGAGATCAAAAAGAAGATCTTTAGAATAATTATAAAGTATTCCAGCCTCGAATGAAAAGCTGGTTTCTGCTTTTAAATCCGGATTAGATTTAACATCTATACCGCCGCCTACTGCCGCCGTAGTAAAAACTTCTGACGGTGTAGGTGCTCTAAAACCGGTTCCAAGAGATGTTCGTAATATAAAATCTTTTGTTAGCTTATAATTTAGTCCGGCTTTTGGTGCGGCAGCGTTAGCGCTTTTAAGCGTATCGAGTTTCATATAATCATATCTTAAGCCGAGAGTTAAAGAAAGATCGGGATTTACTTTCAACACT
>JAKAMS010000172.1 GCA_021812745.1 Bacteroidota bacterium
TCTCCATCATCTCGTTGTATTTGATCTTCAACTCAGATGAATCCGGCAGCATTTCAAAATATTTTGTTATTTCGCTTCCCGTTTCAAAAGGCGAGTTCTTCAATTCTTCGAATTGCTCTTTAACCAGCAGATTAACCATATTCAAATATGCGGTTACTCTTTTTGCGCGCGCATCTTCGGCATCATCTTCAATTTTTATATATGACCGACCTAATTTTTCGAGATGGTATTTGCGCAACTTTTCCATTAAGGTATCATCCACCGCCGACATGACGGATGAGATTCCGTACTTTGCCACTTTAAGAGGCGCGTCAACAGAAAACGCAACGCCGAGAACCGGAATGTGAAATGTATGTCCGTTAGATTTATTCATCTTATGTCCAAATAGCTAAGGGTATTACTTGTTTATAATTTATTGTTACTACGAAAAAGAAAAGTAGCCGAGGGGTTATTGATAATAAACGCTTAGCATGCTTTCATTCGCGCTTATAAAATAGCAATTATAAGCGGTGCTAACTATGCTTAGATGTGTGTTGGTGCTGGTTTTACAAAACTTTTACAATTCTATTGTTAAGCCCTTTATCTACTATTTACTTTTCTTAAAGTAACTTTTAAATCATATTCATATAAATCAATATCCGAAACTTTTGAAACCGCTAAAAGTAAATCCTCTGAAATACTCTTTGCAATTATAATGCCTCTAACTTTTTGTTTATCCTCGGCCATATTTTTTTCGATCCAGGCCATATATCTTAATAATTGGCCAATAACTCGATCATATCCACGCGACACCTTCAATTCGATTACAACAAAATTACCCTCATTATCTAAAGTCAGAATATCAATGAAGCGGCCGCCAGCAGGAAACTCAATGCCATTTATTCCTTCATCTTCATAAAGTTTTAATCCTGCTTCGATCTCGAATAAATTTTTAGACAAGTAATTTCGTAAATCTCTTTCATAAGCGAATTCTTTTTCTTCGAGTCCGTTTAGACCTTCGTCCGAAGTAGGGTGTGGCGGATCTTCCCCGCCGCTATAAATCGGAAGTGGGTCAATATCCTTGTTATAAAGTCTAAAATGAGTACTGTCTATTTGGTAAAATAAATCATCTTCCCCATTTTTATAAACATAGTAATGAATTCTACTTGGGGCATTTGTTGACATTCTTATCAAATGCGCTGTAATTGTTCCCTTTTTTATTTTAGGATAATGATTTAAAAACCAAGTCAATACATCTTGACGAGAAAAGATTACATCTTTTATAATATTGTTATCTTCTTTGAAAGTTTTTAATAATTCTCGAACCGATTTATCGTAAATGGACATAAATTTTCCTTTTCATTTTAATGGGCTTGTCTTGACTAATGATTTTTTTTCAAAACAACTTGCACAACTATTCCACCGAATCGTGCTTCGTCTGCATAACATAATGTTCCATTAATAAAGCACTCATGTGAATTATACTCTTCGCCACTATCTTCATAATAAAAAGAATACCCGCCCGAAAAATTAACATTGTTAAATATAAGAACACGATTATCTATAGATACACTTTTTCTAACACACATATCACAAACATAATTTGGATAACGGGAATTTTCTTCAAGTTCTTCAGAACAAATGGGACAAAGATATTTTTGTGGCATTTTTAACTCAAGTTCTGTTTTACACTAATGAAGTAATATTTCCTTATTCAATATATTTTCATTTACTCATCGAATATGGAACAGAATTTTCTTCAACTGCCCAATTTTTATTCGGCTGGTCTTGCATTACAAATTTCAATTCTCCACCATTAACAATTTCTTTGTGTGTAAGAAAACTTCTTTCCAACTTTTTGCCATTCAGCAAAACTTCTTTTATGTATATATTTTTTTCGGAAAGATTTTCTGCCGTAATCTTAAATTTTTTTCCGTTCTCTAAACTGATTGTTGCTTTATCAACACAAGGACTGCCGATAACATATTCATTACTTCCGGGCGCAACTGGATAAAATCCCATAACGCTGAAAATATACCAGGCAGACATTTGTCCGCAGTCGTCATTTCCGCAGAGACCGTGCGGTTCCGGTTTGTACATTGTATTTACAATTTGATGAATGCGCTCTTGAGTCTTCCAAGGCATTCCGGCAAAATTATACATGTAGGGAATGTGATGAGAGGGTTCGTTACCGTGAACATAATTGCCAATCATACCAACTTTAGTAACGTCTTCGCTTTCACCGAAATATTTTTCCGGTAGATCGAATGTGAAAAGAGAATCCAACCATGTTACTAATTTTTCTTTCCCGCCCAGAAGTTGAATAAATCCTTTCACATCATGAGGAACATATAGAGAATAATTCCACGCGTTACCTTCAATGTACCCTTGATTGGCGACGCTCAACGGGTCAAAAGGAGTTTTGAATGTTCCGTCGGATTTTTTTGCGCGTAAGTAATGAGTTTCTTTATCAAAAATATTTTTGTAATTCTTTGCCCGTTTTAAAAATTCATCGGCTTCTTTTTTCTTGCCGAGTTTATCCGCCATTTTGTAAATCGTCCAATCATCAAAAGCATATTCCAAAGTTTTGGATGCGGAATTAGAACTCAAGTCTTCCGGCACATAGCCGTATTTTTTGTAAGCTCCTATTCCGTCGTAAAGATCATAATTGGCACTTGCCTTAACAGCTTCAAATGCCTTGTTCACATCGAACCCGCCGATACCCTTCATGAAAGCATCAACAACGACCGGAACGGCGTGATATCCGATCATACACCAATTTTCATTTGCCCAATGAGACCAGACCGGTAAAATTTTGTGAACGCTCTGATCATAATGAGCAAGAAGAGAATTTACAATATCGCTTGTGCGTTTCTGCTGTATGATTGTATATAGCGGATGAAGCGCCCGGTAAGTATCCCATAAAGAAAAAGTCGTATAGTCCGCAAACTTGCTCGATTTATGAATGTTCTGATCTAGTCCGCGGTATTCTCCGTTGACGTCGGAGAAAATATTTGGATTCAAAAAACTGTGATACATTGCGGTGTAAAAATTTATTTTTCTCTCATCGCTTGCGTTAATTGTAATCTTAGAGAGTTCTCTATTCCATTTTTCTTTAGCTTGATTTTTTGCTTTTTCAAAATCCCAGCCGGGAATTTCTGCTTTCAAGTTTTCAATTGCATTCTGTGTGCTCACGCCGGATAGTGCCATCTTCACCATAATTACTTCACCGTCTTCCGTTTCAAAATTGAAAGCACACTTTACTTTATGACCCGCTCTCTCCGGAAAATTTTCGTTCTGATTAAACTTGCGCCAGAACCCGCCATAAACCGATTGTTCATCATTTCTTAATTCGTAAGATCTTACCGGCTTAGAAAACTCCATGGCAAAATAAACGTAACGGGTTCTTGCCCAGCCGTTTGTCTGGCGGAATCCGGTTACTAAATTTTTATTTTCTACACGAATGAATGACCAGACAACTTTTCCATCGTAGTTATAAATGCCCGCCGTCATATCAAGAATTATGTGAGCGTCTTTTGTTTTAGGAAATTTATATTTGTGAAATCCAACCCGCTCACTCGCCGTTAATTCAACATCTATATTATAGTCATCCAATTTTACGGCATAATAACCGGGACTTGCTTTTTCTGTGCCGTGAGAAAATCTTGATCTGTATCCGCTATCCGGATTTTCTTTTGTTCCGGGGTTTAATTTAATCTTGCCCACAGTAGGCATAATTAAAAAATCTCCTAGATCGGAGTGCCCGGTTCCGTTCATGTGTGTGTGGCTGAAACCAACAATTGTTTTATCCGTGTACTGGTATCCCGCACAATACTTATAAACATCCGGATTGTAACCTTTGCCGTTGCTGTATAAAACCGAATCCGTCTCGGGACTAAGCTGGACCAATCCAAATGGAACAACCGCACCGGGATACGTATGCCCCATATCGTCTGTGCCGATAAACGGATTTACATAATCGTACGGGGTTTTAGTTTTGTTCTGAGCAAATAAATTTAAAGATGAAATTGTTATGAGGAGATAAAATAATTTTTTCATGGATTTCCCTTTAGAAAAGATAGACCACGGATAACACAGATAACGCGGATTCAAACGGATTTTTTGAGAGACTTGTTTTCATTTGTAAATATTTTTCTTTTGAATTCAGCTTTCTTACCAAAGTTCATTAATAAACCAACCTCAATTGATGTTGCTTTCAAATAATTTATCAATTGAGCTTCATGCTCTTCACATAAACTTTCCGCGGCTTTTAATTCGATGATCACACATTCATTAACCAGCAAATCAGCATAGTAATCGCCTATTTCCATCCCTTCATAATTAACGCGTATATTTTTTTGTTGCTCAACTTTCAAACCCATTCTTGTCAATTCAATCTTCATCGCATTTTCATAAACCTTTTCAAGAAAACCAAATCCAAGAGTATTATTCACTTTATAAAATGCTTTTATAATTTGACTTGTAATCTCTTCATGTAACATTTTTTAATCCGTGAATATCTGTGTAATCCGCGTCGTCCGCGGTCTATTGCCTTACACACCTATATCTTCATTCCACAATGTTGGTTTCTCTTCTATGAATTTTGTCATCATGTTAATGCATGCTTTATCTTGAAGAACTTCCACATTCACTCCCCGGGATTTAAGATGTTCTTCCTCACCAAGAAAAGTTTTGTTTTCACCTATGATCACTTTTGGAATTCCATAAAGAATGATAGCGCCGCTGCACATAGGACAAGGAGAAAGTGTTGTATATAAAACACTTTCTTTGTAAACGGAAGCCGGTTGTCTTCCGGCATTTTCAAGTGCATCCATTTCGCCGTGAAGAATCGCACTTCCCTTTTGCACTCTGCGGTTATGTCCGCGTCCGATTATTTTTCCGTTATGAACAATAACAGAGCCGATCGGGATTCCGCCTTCACCAAGACCGTTCTTCGCCTCTTCAATTGCAGCCTGCATGAATTGATCCATAAAATAATTTCCTTCTTTTTATATCCATCACAATTTGGTTTTCAATTCAATGAACATCAAGTGTGCTTCCGCCAATAAACTCGCGCAAAACCGAATCTCCCGGAATAGAAGAATCATCTACCATCGGTTCAATCGCCTCAAGCATCTTTCTCACCCGCGACGCTCTGACATATGCATCCTCTCTTAACGGATCGCCTTGATATTTCTTTTCCCACTCTTTGAAAAGTTCCAGCATCTTCGGTCTGTAAATTGAAACTTCGAACGACATGGATGTATTAACAATATAATCAGCCGTTCCGCTGTAAGGAAGGATGTTTCTTTTTTCTGACGAACGGACGTAATGCCAATGCAGAAGCGTTTGTTCCGGATTGTATGCGCGGTGAACTGAATCGCGAAGCATGCGGCGGATTAAACGTAGATCCGTCCAGCGGATATATTGCCCGTCAGGCATTTTCATTTGCAGAAGCGGTTCAAGATACAATTTGAATTTTTGGACGGCGGGAATCTCGCGGCTGAATTCAGGAAATAGTCCGTGTAAACTATCAATTAACAGAACTTCATTTTCATGAAGTTTTAACGGAGTGCGGTTATCAAAACGTTTGCCTTGTTTAAAATCATAATAAGGAACTAAAACTTCTTCTCCGGCGGCAAGACGTTTTAAGTGATCATTGATCAGATCAAGATCCAAGGCTTGCGGTGTTTCAAAATCGTAATCGCCAAATTCATCTTTCGGATGCATTTCTAGATCGAAGAAATAATTATCAACAACAAGCGCAACGAATTTCATTCCCATTTTATTTAACCGTTGTTCGAGCTTCATTGTAGTTGTAGTTTTTCCTGAAGACGAAGGACCGCTTACCATAACCATTCTAAGTTCCGCGGCTCTCTCTTTGATCAGCTCAGCTGCGGTATCAAGCTGTGTTTCATATAACGATTC
>JAKAMS010000002.1 GCA_021812745.1 Bacteroidota bacterium
CATCTTTAGTAAATAAATTCATCGGGCAAGATTTAGTAATAGTCAGCGAAACACCCGGCACAACAACTGATCCTGTAAAAAAATCAATGGAGCTGCTGCCGTTTGGTCCGGTAGTTTTAATTGATACGGCAGGAATTGACGACGTTGGCGAACTTGGTGAAAAAAGAATAAGTAAAACCGTAAAAATTATTTCAGAAGCTGATTTTGCTCTGCTGGTGTTAAACTCACAAGAAATACTCTCTGCTCAAGAAAAAAATCTTATTGAACAGATACAAAAGTTAGAACTTCCTTTTCTTGCTGTTATTAATAAATCGGAATTAGGAATCAATTTCGATTTAATTGAAGAATTGAACTCACAGGGCATTCAGTATCTTTCTGTATCTTGTTCAACCGGAGAAGGGATATTCGAATTAAAGGAAAAAGTTTCTAAACTGCTCCCCTCTGACGAAGAGAATACACTAATCGGTGATTTGATAAAACAGCATGACGTAATTGTTCTTGTTGTGCCAATTGATCTCGGCGCTCCAAAAGGACGGCTCATTCTGCCGCAGGTTCAAACGATACGTGAATCACTGGACGAAAATGCGATTGTAGTTGTAACAAAAGATAAGGAACTGCGTGCGGCGTTGAATTCATTATCTCGTCCTCCAAAATTGGTAGTAACAGACAGCCAAGCAATTATGCGTGTTAACGCAGACGTGCCGGAAGAAATTCCCCTAACAACTTTTTCTATTTTAATGGCTCGTCATAAAGGCGATTTACCTGAGTATGTACGCGGATTAAAACGAATCGAAGAATTGAAAAACGGCGATAAAGTTTTAATTGCTGAAGCATGTTCACATCATGCGCAAGAAGACGACATCGGAAAAATTAAAATTCCACGTTGGTTAAGACTTCATACAAAAAAAGATTTAACAATAGATGTTGTGAATGGACACGATTACCCGGATAATCTTTCTGAATATAAATTGATTATTCACTGCGGCGGCTGTATGCTAACCCGCAAAGCAATGCAAGTTAGAATCAAACACGCAAAACTTGTTGATGTACCGATTGTTAATTACGGAGTAGCCATATCTTATATGCATGGCGCAGTACCCCGCGCTCTGCTTCCGTTTGGTGAAGCAATAACTGCTTGGCAAAATTTGGAATGATCTCTTTAGTAAATTGATTTAAGTAACACAGAATGAAATCTTGTGTGCAGTTATTGGTTGGCTCTCAACTTCTTTAAAAGTAATTCAAAATCTTCAGGCAGTTCAGAATCCAAAAATATTTTTTCTTTTGTGTGAGGATGAATGAATCCGAGTGTCTTAGCGTGAAGAGCTTGCCGCGGCATGATCTTCAATAGATTATCAATTCGTGATTTCATTTTTGGCAGAGCAGAACCATAGACAATTACTCTGCCGCCGTAAGTCGGGTCTCCAAAGATTGGATGTTTTATATGCGACATATGCACACGTATTTGATGAGTGCGTCCGGTTTTTAATTTTAATTTCAGCAAAGAAGCAAATTCAAACTCTTCTATGACTTCATAAAAAGTGTGTGCATGCCGACCTTCCGTTGCGCTTACAGAAAATATTTTTCTGTCCTTAACGGAACGGGCAATATTTCCAATCACTTCTCCTTTACTCTGCTTAAATACACCCCAGCAAACCGCCCAATATTCACGGTCAATTGTATGGTCAAAAAATTGCTTGGCAAGTTTTGCGTGTGTCCATTCATCTTTTGCAACTATTAACAATCCGCTCGTTTCTTTATCAATCCGGTGAACAATTCCAGGCCGTCCCGGAACATCCGGATCACTTAATTTATTTGTATGATGGAGAAGCGCATTAACCAGAGTGCCGGTATAATTCCCGAACGATGGATGCGCAACCATTCCCGCGGCTTTATTAACAACTAAAAGATATTCGTCTTCATAAACAATATTGAGAGGAATATCTTCCGCCTCGGTTTCTTCGGGACGTGGCGAAGTAGGAATTACTAATTCGATAATATCATTCGGGCAGATGATATAATTTGGTTTTACCAAATGACCATTTGCTGTAACACAATTTGCTTTGATAAGTTTTTGGATTCGGGATCGGGTAGCATTTTCAACCGAGTTAGCAAGAAAAACATCTATTCGTTCTTTCTTCTTTCCCTCCGAAACTTCAACTCTTATTCTCTTCTCTGTTACTATCTTTGCCATTATCACTCAAAGAAGAATTTAAAATTTCCGTTTCTGCAACTTCGGTTTGATTGGCCGGTTTATCTTCAGCCGATTCTTCTGATGACTTTACAGTTTCTATCTCTTCACTACTTTGTTCAACAGGCGCTTTATGAAAGAGAAGGAGAAGCACAACGCCAACCGACACCGAAGCATCAGCTATATTAAAGATAGGCCACCGTTCATATGTTCTGCCGAATATTGTGAAGTCGAAAAAATCCACATTAAAGAAATCAACTACATGACCGTAAAAAAATCTTTCGTAACCATAAAATACACCGTAGAAAGTTCTGTCAATCAGATTGCCGATAGCGCCGCCCAGTATTAACGCTAATGCCAATCTAACAATAAATTTCTGCTTACGCGATTTCCATAAATAATAGAATATCCCAATGCTGGCTATAAGTGTAAAGATTGATAAAAATAATTTTGAAGTCTCATTAACATCAATTCCAAAAGCAATTCCGGGATTCTCAACAAAGGTCAGCTTAAAAAAATCTCCGAAAACTTTTATGCTTTGTCCGTAATGCATTCCTTCAGCTTTAATGTTCAGAAAAGGAATTACTCCGCCCTTCACCAAAAATTTTGTTACTTGATCAGTAATGACAACTAATAATGTTGCGAATAATACTCTCAAAATTTTCTCTCAAATCTGAATAAGGATTAGTTATTTCATGTTTTGTTTTACTTGCAAACAATGCTGAGTATGAGGAACTGCCGCAAGTCTGTCTTTAGGAACCAATGGACATGTCGGGCAAAGGTGCTGCGGTTCATCAATGCATTCAATGCAAATGCCGTATGTTCCATTATCAATTCTCTGAAGAGCGTCATCTAGGTAGCCAAGAAATTTGTTTTCCCGTTGAGCCCATAAATAAAGTTTTTCGCGCTCCATTGCATCTGTACCCTGCTCTGCCATATGCAGTGAATAAGGAGAATTTTCATTCACATACTGACCAGTTGTAGTATCCATCATCTGATCTTTTAACGCTTGGAGTTGTTCAATAATTTCATTTCTCTTATCGAGTATAATTTTCTTGAATTCATCCAGCTCTTTTTTAGAATATCCTTGAATCTTTTTTACTTTTTTTGTTGGAGAGATAACTTCAACATGCCTACGCGATTTAGATATCTTAACAACCTTTACATTTTTTTTAGCCGCTACTTTTGGTTTTGATTTTATACTTTTTGGCTTAACAACTTTTTTGGGTTTACTTACCACTTTTTTAGTTGCTTTGCTTTTAGCAACAGTTTTTTTAACTGCCTTTTTTACAGTTTTCTTTGCCATAGGTACCTCCGTTTACAATATTGTTACTTTAGCAACTGCAATCGTACAATCGTAATCGCCAATTTTAAACTCTTGTTTAAGTCCATCAACAAGACTTTCATGTTTAAGAGAATCCGCAAGGACTTCTCTGGAAATATACTCAGAAAACTTAGAAACGTAATCAATCATTTTTTGCTCGCCGGTGAATGAAACAACTATTCTATCCACTACATCAAAGCCGGCATCTTTTCTCAAATTCTGAACGCGGTTAACAAATTCGCGGGCATAACCTTCGGCAATCAAATCTTCGTTCAGTTCGGTATCTATTGCTACGGTTACTCCTTCTTCACTTTCAACAATCCAGCCTTCAATTTCGTGACTAACAATTTCAACATCTTCGCGAGAAATTTTTACAACTTGCCCGTCAATTGAAAGCTCATACTCACCGGTTTTTTCGAGTGTAAGAACAGCATTTTTATCTAATTCTTTTATAGCATTTGTAAGCTGCTTCACTAGTTTACCGTATTTAGGTCCAACGACCTTAAAATTTGGTTTTGCAGATTTATTCACTATTGCCGAGTCATCTTCAAGCACAATCAATTCTTTGATATTAACTTCTTCCAAAATAACTTCACTCATTTTTTGAAGCGATTCTCTTTTAGATTTATCAACTGCAATCATCATCTTCAAAAGCGGCTGCCGTACTTTCAAATTATTTTTTGCACGGATTGAGCGAGTTAAGAATACAACCCGCTGGGCGACATCCATTTTTTCTTCCAGTTCCGGTTCGAAATATGTTGTTGCCGGATAATCGGAAAGATGAACAGATTCATATTTCTCTTTTTTCGTTGCAAGATTTAAATTTTGATATAACTCCTCGGATATAAACGGCGCAAACGGAGAAGTTAATTTCGCAATTGTAACCAAACATTCATACAAAGTTTGATAAGCAGAAAGTTTGCTGTCATTCATTTCAGATTTCCAGAAACGTCTTCTGCTTCTGCGAACATACCAGTTTGACAGTTGATCAATTGTGAAATTAGAAACAAGACGTGCGGCTTTGGTAACATCATAGTTCGCCATCAGCTCATCATATTCTTTGACCAATGAATTTAATTTGGAAATAATCCAACGGTCAATTTCCTGCCGATCTTTGTATTCAATAGTTTTTTCAGAAAAATCAAATTTGTCTATGTTGGCGTAAAGAACAAAAAAGTTATATGTGTTTACCAGAGTGCCAAAAAATTTTCTTTGTACCTCTACAATTCCCTCTTCATCAAAAAGTGTTGGTTTCCATGGAGGGCTTGTTGTTACAAGATACCACCGGGTTGCATCAACACCGTATTTGTCAAAAAGAATAAACGGATCTACAGTATTACTGCGGCTCTTGGACATCTTGAGCCCTTGTTTATCAAGAATCAATTCATTGACAATTAGATTCTTAAAAGCAACCTGGTCGAAGAGCATTGTGCCTATTGCGTGAAGTGTATAAAACCATCCGCGTGTTTGATCAATTCCTTCGCAGATAAAATCTGCCGGATAATTTTCTTTAAAGTATTCCTGGTTTTCAAATGGATAATGGTATTGAGCAAAAGGCATTGCACCGCTGTCGAACCAAACATCAATTAATTCAGGTGTTCGTTTGAAAATTTTTCCATCACGCTCGAATTTAACATCATCAACAAAAGGTTTGTGAAGATCAATTTCTTCGGCAGGCAAATCTTTTACCGAAATTCTTTTCCCGTCGCGTTCAACAAATCCTTCTTTCAATTCAGCAATAGAACCAATAACAAACATACCGCCATCTTCATTCAGCCAAATTGGAAGCGGTGTTCCCCAATAACGGTCTCTTGATAATGACCAATCTTTATTTTCTTCGAGCCAATTTCCAAAACGCCCGGAACCGACTTCAGGCGGACACCAATTGATTGTACCGTTGAGTTCAATCATTCGTTTGGCAACATCTGTTGTACGGATATACCAGCTATCGCGTGCATAATAAATCAACGGATTGTCACATCGCCAGCAGTGCGGATACGAGTGGAGATAATCATTACCGGCTTTGTAAATCAAATTTCGTTCTTTCAAATTGCGGA
Source organism: Bacteroidota bacterium (assembly GCA_021812745.1). Next base: position 5,570 of record JAKAMS010000002.1, read on the forward strand.
TGATATCCGGGTCAACACCTTTTTCTTCGCGGTCCTCAAATTTTATAGTTTTAACAAGACGTCCGGCAAAATCTTTTACTTCGTCTGTGAATCTTCCGCTCTTTGTAACCGGCTGAACAAATGGTAAATTATATTTTTTAGATACTTCATAGTCATCGGCGCCAAATGCCGGGGCTATATGAACAACACCGGAACCATCTTCTGTACTTACAAATTCTCCAGCAATGATATACCAAGCGCGTTTATCAACCGGGACAAATGAATAGAGCGGCTCGTAATCTTTGCCGAGAAGTTCTTCACCTTTCAATTTAGAAAGGAGTTCGTATTCTTCTTTGATAACCGAAAGCCGCGCTTCGGCTAGATACATTACGCCATGCTTTTCAGTTTTGATTTTTACATAATCTATTTTAGGACCAACCGCTAATGCAACGTTTGAAATCAATGTCCATGGCGTAGTTGTCCAGACAAGAATTGACGCGTCTTCATTTTTCAATTTGAATTTTACATATACGCTTGGATCTTGTACATCTGCATAACCAAGTGCAAGTTCATGAGAAGAAAGAGGAGTTTCGCAATGAGGGCATTGGGGAACAATTTTGAATCCTTTATAGATAAGACCTTTTTTGAAATATTCAGAAAGAGCCCACCAGACAGATTCGATGTAATCGTTTGTGCAAGTGATATACGGGTCATCGAGATTAATCCAATAGCCCATTCTTTCAGTAAGAGTGCGCCACCCTTCTTTCATTTCGATATGATGATAGACAAGGTCTTTGGCTTTTTTATTGAAAGCACCTACACCATATTTTTCAATATCGGATTTTTGAGCAAAACCAAGTTCTTTTTCAAGTGCTATTTCAACGGGAAGTCCATGAGTATCCCATCCGGCTTTTCTGTGAACTTGAAATCCCTTCAACGTTTTATACCGGCAGACTAAATCTTTAAGAGTTCTTGCCATAACGTGATGAATTCCAGGGCGTCCGTTTACTGTTGGCGGTCCTTCATAAAATGTAAATGATTTTGATTTTGGACGTGAGCTTATACTTTTTTCAAAAATCTGATTCTTTTCCCAAAATTTGAGAACTTCTTCTTCGATCTTTGGATAATTTATTTTTTCATCAAACTGCTTAAACATTATTTTACTCTGCAAATTGAATTATTGAAATAGTATTTATTCTTCTTCTGATTCGTACTTCTTAATTAATTCTCTTTCTGCCGCAATGAATTCTTTCAGTCTTCTTTCTATTTGATTTTTCCGATCAACCATGTCGTTTACGCCTTGCTGCACTTGGTAAATCATTTTATCGGCTTTCAATTTTGCATCCTCGACTAAAAGTTGAGCTTCTTTTTGAGCATTGATCAATACTCTTTTTGAATCTTCTTCTTTTGATTTTGAGGGAGCGCCTTGTTTCTGCAAAATAATTACTTCGGAAAGTGCCATGCCGCAAAACGCCATAGCACCAAGCATAATGTTGCGCAATATATAGAGTATCATATTCTCAACCAGCAAATCGCTCATACCGAAATACCCGCTGAAAAATGAAATTAGCAGAACACTGATGAATGTAGAGGCAACAATTACGGCAAAGACTACTTTGCCGCCGTGATTATAACCGAGTGTTTTGTTTATCAGCCAGCCGCATGCAAAAGAGAAAAGTGAAAGAAGAAACCAAACAGAAAAATTTTGAAAACCCGCTTTGAACAGATCGGTGCTCAAAAAATTGGATGCGAAAATTATTACCGCAAGCAGAGCCGGTGTTGAATAATATATTTTTTTCTTTTCCATTATATTTTTTTTATCACTTCTTTCATTATTAAAGTCATCTTAGGTTCTGCCTGCATCGCCGTAGAAATTATCTCTTCCACCTTTGCAGGTTTCAATGAATCGGGGAAGCATTCGTCAGTAATAATACTCACGCCAAGAACTTTCATGCCCATCTGGTTTGCAACAATATTTTCCGGAATTGTTGACATGCCGACCACATCTGCTCCAATAGCGCGTAAAAATCTATACTCAGCTTTTGTTTCAAGGTTTGGTCCGGGCACCGCAACATAAACTCCTTTCTGAACTTTAACCTTATTCTCGAGTGCAACATCTTCCGCAATTTTGATAAGTTCTAAACTATATGGCTCACTCATATCAGGAAAGCGCGGACCTAAATGATCTTCGTTTTTTCCGATGAGAGGATTATCTCCAAGCAAATTAATATGATCAACCATCAGCATAATATCTCCGCGCCGGTAAATTGGGTTCATACCTCCGCACGCGTTAGATACAATTAAAGTCTTAACGCCAAGATATTTCATTAAGCGAACAGGATATGTTATTTGCTTCATCGTATATCCTTCGTAATAATGAAACCGTCCCTGCATTGCAACCACATCTTTACCGCCGATCTTTCCGAAAATTAATTTACCGTGATGAGACTCAACCGTAGAAAGCGGAAAGTGAGGAAGTTCCGCATAATCAATTTCATGTTCTACCGAAATTTCATTTACCAATCCGCCAAGTCCGGTACCAAGTATAATTCCTACTTCATAATTTTTATTAGTCTTCTTACGAATAACAGCAAGAGTTTCATTAATCATTTCAACAAGATTGCTCATAAAAGTTTCTCCAATATATCGTCAACGTTAATTTCAGTTTGATCGTCTTGATCGGTCCGTTCTTTTATAACTTCTTTTTTCTTAGGACGAGTCTCGATATTCTGCATATTCATTTCGAGAAAACTCGATTGTGTATCCAGCATTGCTTTCAGCCGGGCAATCAATAATTTTTTTTCTTCGCGCAATCTCAAAACAGAATCACGAATTGAGTTTGCAGTCTCTTTTGCTTTTTCAATTATCTGAAGAGATTTAAGCTCTGCCTCTTTAATCATCAGTGCAGTCTGCTTCTTTGCAGATTCCACCGTCTTACTTGTAGATTCGGTCTGGTTCAACATTGCCTGCTGCAGACTTTTTTCGATACGCTTAAATTCTTTTAACTGATCTTCCTGGTGTTCAATTTCGGCTTTCAATTTTTCGTTTTCGTTTTGAAGAATTTCAAATTCGTCGGATAGTTTTTCGAGAAATGCTTTTACTTCATCACGATCGAAACCGCGAACGGTCCGGTTGAATTCTTGATTCTTAATGCCAAACGGTGTGAACTTCATCTCTTCACGAATTTATTAATAATTTCTAATTGTTTACCTGCTGCCAAAAATTGCTGTCCCTATTCTAATCATTGTCGCGCCTTCTTCAATTGCTATATGGTAATCGTTAGTCATCCCCATCGAAAGTTCAGTTAACATGTAGCCATTATTAGTTAACTTATCTTTTATTTCTCTTAGTTTGATGAAACAATTCCGGACAATATTTATGTCGTCTGTGTACGGCGCCATCGTCATTAATCCGGTCAGATTCAAATTAGAACTTTCCTTACAAAACTCAGCGACTTCAAAAATTTCTTTTTCGTTATCAAGACCGAGTTTAGCGGTCTCGCCGGAAGTCTTTATTTCAAGAAGAACTTTTTGTTTTTTATTGATTTGTTCAGCTTTACGGTTAATTTCATCGGCTAATTTAATTGAATCTACCGCGTGAATATAATCAGCCGAATTAATAACATATTTTATTTTGTTCGTTTGAAGATGACCGATAAAATGCCATCGGAAATCTCCTTTAATCAACTCAGATTTGTCTCTAAGTTCTTGAGCTTTATTCTCTCCGAGTTCGTTGAGACCGTAGTTAAGAACTTCTTTAATAACTTCAACCGGCTGAGTTTTACTAACGGCAATCAGCTTAATTTCAGAACGATTCCTTCCGCATTTAAGGCAGATTTCCTCAATCCTATCTTCAAGTTTTTTAAGATTTTCTGAAATCATTGCTAAAAATTAGGGTGAAAATGTATCTTATTGAGTTATAAAAGTCAACGTATTCACATCTCAAATATAACGAAAAAGGGACTAAGCTTTAGTCCCTTTCTCGTAGTTTGCAATATTAGTTTTCGGCTGTAAAAATCAACTACATCCTGTAGTTGCGCCGCATGTAGTACATTTGAGACAAGTGCCGTTGCGAACCATTGTCATACTTTGGCATTCAGGGCAAATATCTCCTGTATAGCCGCGTTCTCTTGCTTTCATAACACTTTGATGAAGTGTAATGGCTTTGGCTCTTTGATCTTTCGAGGTTTCTACAAAAGATTTTTCAACTAGATCTTTATGATTGTCTAATTCAATCATTCTTTCGCTAATAACCTCTTCACTTTCAAAATCCGGTTCTACAACGGAGCGGTGATCAATCTTTTTTACTATCTCTGCTTCTTCAACATGAGACAAATCATTTCTTCCAAGATAAGTAACGGCAAGTTCTCTAAAGATGTAGTCAATTACAGAAGTTGCCATCTTTATTCTGCTGTGACCTGAAACGACGCCGCTTGGTTCAAAACGAGTGAAGACAAATGCATCAACAAATTCTTCTAGAGGAACGCCGTGCTGCAAACCTAATGAAATAGAGATCGCAAAACAGTTCAGCAAACTTCTGAAAGCCGCACCTTCTTTGTGCATGTCTATAAATACTTCACCTATTTGACCATTTTCATATTCACCGGTTCTAACGTAAACTGTTTGACCGTTGATTTTAACTTTTTGTGTATAGCCGGTTCTGCGGTCCGGTAATCTTCTTCTTTTGGCAATGTATCTGTGAATAATTCTTTCTGCAATTTTCACAATATCATTTTCTTCTTTCTTTTCCATCAAGTCTTCAACTTCTTCATCTGTCATTGTGTTTAGAGGTTGAGAAAGTTTAGAGCCATCACGGTAAAGAGCATTTGCTTTTGTTCCGAGTTTCCATGATTGCAGGTATGCATATTTAATATCTTCAATTGTAGCGTTGTTAGGCAAATTGATTGTTTTAGAAATAGCGCCTGAGATGAATGGCTGAGCTGCAGCCATCATATAAATGTGTGCATCTGCTTTGATATAGCGCGAACCCTTCTTTCCACATTTGTTGGCGCAATCAAAAACCGGGTAATGTTCGTGTTTTAGGAATGGTGCGCCTTCAATTGTCATTGTTCCGCATACGTAATCGTTTGCAGAAGCGATTTCTTCTTTTGAAAATCCGAGTTCGGAAAGGACATCAAAATTGAAATCGTTAATTTGTTCATCTGTGAAGCCGAGATTGCTTTTCAAAAAGCGGTCACCGAGAGTAAATTTATTGAATGCAAAACTCAATTCGAAAACAGCAGGCAGAATTGCTTCAAGCTTGTTGAGTACTTCTTCGTTAAAACCTTTTACCTTCAGCGATTCATGGTTAATGTGCGGGCAACCGATTAATGTTCCGGCTCCTTTTGCATACTTAATAATTTCCCTGCTTTGATCTTCGTTGTAACCTAATCTCTTGAGCGCTGGCGGAATTGACTGATTAATAATTTTGAAATAACCGCCGCCGGCAAGTTTTTTAAATTTCACAAGTGCGAAGTCCGGCTCTATTCCGGTTGTATCGCAATCCATTACAAGTCCAATTGTTCCTGTTGGAGCTATTACTGTAACTTGAGCATTCCGGAAACCAAATTTTTCTCCAAATTCCAGCGCAAGATCTGCATCTTCGCGAGCTGCTTTCAATAAATCAGATGGGCAGAATTCCGGATTTATTCCCATCGGGTAAATTGATAATCCTTCATACTCTTCTTTAGGCACATTATAAGACGCGCGTTTATGATTACGAATTACACGCAACATGGCTTCTTCATTTTCTTTGTAACGCGGGAATGAGCCAAGTTCTTTAGACATTTCCGCAGATGTTGCATAAGAACGCATATGCATAATTCCGGTAAGAGCGCCGCATATTGCGTATGCTTCTTTACTTTCGTATGAAATGCCTTGACGCATCAGCAAAGAACCGAGATTTGCGTACCCGAGACCAAGAGTTCTATATTCATAACTTCTTTGTGCAATTTCTTTGCTAGGATACTGAGCCATCAATACACTTATCTCTAAAACGATTGTCCATAATCTTGTTGCATGACGGTATGCTTCTATATCAAATACTTGAGTATCATCGTTATAAAATTTCACAAGATTCAGAGATGCAAGATTACAAGCAGTATCATCGAGAAACATATATTCGCTGCAAGGATTTGAAGCACGTATAGAACCTTCCGCCGGGCAGGTATGCCATTCATTAATAGTTGTGTCGTATTGAAGTCCCGGATCTGCGCTTGACCATGCCGCATAAGCGATATCTTCCCAAAGCTCTTTTGCATTTAAAGACTTAGATGGCTTTGGTGCTCGACCATCTTTTTTTGCTTTTTTCTTTTCTGTTCTCCAATACAAATTCCAACTGCCGTCATTAATCACAGCCTGCATAAAATCATTTGTAACTCGAACAGAGTTGTTTGAATTCTGTCCGGAGACAGTTAGATACGCTTCGGAGTTCCAATCCTCATCATAAACCGGAACTTCAATTGAATGAAAACCGAGCTTAGCAAGTTTGATTACACGGTCAATATAATTTTCCGGAACACTCATCTTGCGCGCTTCAATGATTGCTTTACGCAATCTCAAATTTGTTTTTTTACTGAAGCGGTCGTTTTCCGGATGTTCATCAAAACATGCTTTGATAATATTATTGAGATGAAAATTTAAAATCTTAGAACCGGAAACAAGTGCCGCTACTTTTTGTTCTTCAACAACTTTCCAATTAATAAACTCTTCAATATCCGGATGATCAATATCGAGCGTTACCATTTTAGCCGCTCGGCGGGTTGTTCCGCCGGATTTAATTGCACCTGCTGAACGATCACCAATCTTTAAGAACGACATTAAACCTGAAGATTTTCCTCCGCCGCTTAAAGGTTCGTTAAGGCCGCGCAATTCGGAAAAGTTTGATCCGGTTCCGGAACCATATTTAAATAAACGAGCTTCGCGAACCCATAGGTCCATTATTCCGCCTTCGTTTACCAGATCATCTTTAACGGATTGAATGAAGCATGCATGCGGCTGGGGATGAGTGTATGCATCATCAGAAAAAGTAAGTTTGCCTGTTTGATAATCAACATAATAATGCCCTTGTGACGGTCCATTAATACCGTACGCCCAATTTAATCCTGTATTAAACCACTGAGGAGAATTAGGGGCGGCATATTGAACTGCGAGCATATAAACATGTTCATCATAAAATGCTTTTGCATCTTCTTCGGTATCAAAATATTTTGCTTTCCATCCCCAGTAAGTCCATGTACCTGCAAGACGGTAAAAAACTTGACGTGCATCAGTTTCCGAACCGAACCTTTCTTTCTCGGAAAGTTCTTCTAATTTTTTATCTGCTGCAGATGGCTGAAGCCAAACCGGAACTCCGGCTTCTTCAACTTTTGCTAATAGTTTAGGAACACCTGCTTTGCGAAAATATTTTTGTGCGAGAACATCAGTCGCTACTTGCGACCAATCTTTTGGAACATGCACGTCTTCCATTCTGAATACAATTGAGCCGTCAGGGTTTTTTATTTCCGATGTTCTTTTAACAAACTCAATTGATTCGAGCGGATCTTTATCCGCAGAAGTGAAAAGACGATTTATTTTCATTAATAACTCCGTTCTTAAAAAAGCATTTTAAAAAATTTGTCTATTTTAAAGTTGTAAATGATTTTAGTTTTAGGGGATTTTTTTCGTCCCTTGCCGAGGACGAAACAACATAACCAAAAAAAATTGTTTAAGCAATTAGTTGAATAATATTTTTATAATTACTCAAATGATGTATCACTTGTTCATTTGCAAGTTAATGAAATATTGTAGCAAGTAAATATTGTTTTTTTGTTTTATTTTTTTATATGCGATTTAGATCACAATAATGAGAGGAATAAATGAAAATTGAACGATCAGCTGGAATTCTGCTTCACCCTACTTCACTACCCGGAAAATTTGGGATTGGAGATCTTGGACCAAACGCTTTTGAGTTCGTAGAATTCTTAAAAAAAGCAGGACAGACGTTATGGCAGGTGTTTCCGCTTGGTCCTACAGGATATGGCGATTCACCCTATCAATGTTTCTCTGCTTTCGCCGGAAATCCGCTTCTGATCAGCCCGGAATTATTGCATAAAGACGGCTTGTTAGATGATAATGAACTGCATGATAATATACCAAATTACGATTCTCACAAAATTGATTTTGGCTCGGTCATAAACTACAAATATTCTTTACTCCGAAAAGCATTTAATAATTTTAAAAAGAAGAATGTACAATTTGAAAATGAATGCGGCGCATTCTGTGAAAAAAATAATTTTTGGTTAGATGATTATTCGCTGTTTATGGCGGCTAAACAATTCCATGGAGGAATTTTATGGACTCAATGGGATCCGACAATCGCACTAAGAAAAAATATTCCGGAATGGAAGAATAAATTAAAAGATGAAATTGAATTTCAAAAATTTCTTCAATTCACTTTTGATAAACAATGGACTGACCTGAAAATCTTTGCAAACAACAATGGAATAAAAATTATTGGAGATATGCCAATCTTCATAGCTTATGACAGTGCAGACTTATGGGCAAACAAAGAATTGTTCACAGTACGTGAAGATGGATCGTTGGAATTTGTTGCCGGAGTTCCGCCGGATTATTTCAGCGCAACCGGACAGCTTTGGGGCAATCCGCTTTACAAGTGGAAAGAGATGGAGAAAGATAATTTTGCGTGGTGGCGGAAAAGAATATCAAAACTTTTTGAGATGGCAGACATTCTAAGAATAGATCACTTCCGCGGATTTGATGCTTACTGGGAAATTCCCGGAGACGCAAAAACAGCAATACAAGGACGTTGGGTTAAAGCTCCGGGCGAAAAATTATTTAATTCAATAAAAAAATTTCTGGGCGACCTTCCAATCATTGCCGAAGATCTTGGAGTAATTACAGACTCTGTTGAAGCTCTGCGCGATAATTTCGATTTCCCTGGAATAAAAATTTTGCAATTTGGTCTTGGCGTTGACGGCGATAAAAAATTCTTGCCGCATAATCACATTAAAAATTGCGTTGTTCATACCGGTTCACATGATAATGAAACGACACTCGGATTTCTTACAACAGAAAAGAATAAAAATTCCGGCATCTATGAATGGGCACAAAAATATTTTAATTACTACGGCGATAACCTTACATATGAATTGATAAGATCCGCTTATGCTTCTGTTGCAAATATTTGTGTTATTCCAATGCAGGATATTTTGAATCTGAATAATGAAGCGCGTATGAACTTACCGGGTACTTTAGGAGGCAATTGGACTTGGCGATTTACATGGGACCAAATTTCAGATGGTATTGCCGATCATTATAAAACAATGTGCGTAATGTTTGAGCGCCCTCCTCTAAAGAAAAATGAAAACGCAAAAATAATTGTTGATGAAGAATAAGAATGGACTGTTGTGGTCGCAAAATTTGCGACCACAACTTTGATAAAATTTATTTTGCCAACTCGTTTTCAATTGCCTTTGTAATCTCTTCGCTTTCCGGTTTTACTTTACTTCTAAATCGGGAGACAATATTTCCGTTTTTATCAATTAAAAACTTTTCAAAATTCCATTTTATATCGCCCTTCTCTGTAACATTATTGTTGATTAACCGGGCGTAAAGCGGCGATCTTTCATCGCCAAGTACTTTGATTTTGTCGAAAAGTTTGAAAGTCACATTATACTTTGAACTGCAAAATGTTTTAATCTCTTCGTTGGTGCCGGGCTCTTGTCCGCCAAAATCGTTACATGGAAATGCGAGAATCTCAAATCCTTTTTCTTTGTATTTATTATAGATTGCTTCCAATCCTTCGTATTGTGGTGTATAACCGCATTTGCTTGCAACATTAACTATCAACAAAACTTTCCCTTTGTAATCTGCAAGATTGACTTCTTTCCCGTTCATATCCTTTACAACTATATCTTTAATATCACTACTAGAAGATTCAGTTCCGCTATTCTTTGCCGATGAATTAAAAGAGAACCCAAGCAAGAACAATAAATATGAAATATATCTAAATGCTTTCATTGCATTCCTTTCTTTGTTTATTTGTAAAACGGTAATAGAAGAGGTTTAGTTCAATTAATTGGGCATTCCGGAATTAAATGTAAGGGCAGATCAATATCTGCCCTTACACAAAAAAACATTAATCAGCAGCTAAGCAAGCAATAGCGGCAGTATTGACAATATCATCAACACTGCAGCCGCGGCTAAGATCGAAGAATGGTTTCTTCAATCCTTGATTTATAGGACCAACAGCTTCAGCGCCGCCGAGCCGTTGTGCAATTTTGTATCCGATATTACCGGCATTCAAATCCGGGAAGACTAAAACATTTGCTCTGCCGGCTACTTTACTATCCGGTGCTTTTTTCTTTCCAACTCCGGCAACAATAGCAGCATCAAACTGAAGTTCGCCATCAACATTTAAGTCGGGTCGTTTTTGCTGAACTAACTTTGTTGCCTCACGGACTTTATCAACCATCTCATGTTCGGCGCTTCCTTTGGTGGAAAATGAAAGCATAGCAATGTATGGTTCTTCTCCGGTAAGTTTTTTATGATTGTCTGCTGTTGAGATTGCAATATCAGCTAGTTGCTTCGCATCCGGATTCGGATTAACAGCACAATCTGCAAAACTATAAACTGCTTTTGGAAAAACCATTAAAAAGAAACTGGATACAATTGAAATTCCCTCCTTCATACCCACACAAAAGATTGATGCACGCATAACATCTGCCGTTGTTGCAAATGAACCAGATACACTGCCGTCTGCCATTCCGTTGCTGACCATCATACCGCCGAAGAAAAGATCGCGCCTCATAGTTTCTCGGGCTTGTTCAACAGTTACTCCTTTGTGTTTGCGTAAATTGAAAAAAATGTTTGTAAAGTCGCTCAGTTTGTCGCTCTTGTCGGGATCAATAATTCGAATGCCTTGAAGGTTAACACCATTTTTTTTTGCATCGTTTCTAATTTTCTCTTCGTTGCCAAGCGTAATTACAGAAGCGATTTTTTGTTGAGTTAAAATCTCAGCCGCTTTCAAAACTCTTTCATCGTGAGACTCAGGAAGTACAATTGTCTTTTTCCGTTGAGCTGCTTTAGATCTGATCTGGTTAAGTAATTCCATCTCTGCCATAATAATATTCCAATATTGTTAAAAAATTCACTACAAATATATGTAATTCCTCAAAGTCAGTTCACCGAAATTTTAGACTAATTACGATTCAAATTGAATTTTTCGTTTGAAATAGGAATATTGAAGTGGAGATAATTATGATTAAGCAAATTATGCCTCTCAACGAACTTCAGTTCAAGAAAAGTAAGACTTATCTTTTATTTTTACTTTCGTTTTGTGCGCTTGCATATCTCTCCTATATTTTTTCAGACATTCTTGCAATGCTTGCAGTATCAATATTGATATCATTGCTTTTTAATCCTGTTGTTGGTTTTCTTGAACGAAGAGGGTTAAGCAGATTGCTTGCGGTATTAACTGTTTTTGCACTGGTAATACTTTTGATAGTAGCCGGTTTTTCTTTCTTGATGCCACGAGTAATTAATCAGTTCCACAGTTTATCTGTTACATTAACCCAAGAAAATTTACAGTCGTTTTTCCAACAATTTGAAAAATCGTTGAAATCTACTTTCCCATTTTTGAACTCCGTGAGCATTGTAGAAAAATTTACAAACTTTTCACAAAGTGTAATTAGTAATTGGGTAAGCAATATCAGCGAATTAGTGTACAGCATTGTCTCTCTTATCGCAATATTAGTCATTGTTCCCTTTATGACTTTCTTTTTGCTGAAAGATAAAAAACAATTAATGCGTGGAATAATAAACATTATGCCGAATAAATATTTTGAAGTTTCTTATTCGGTACTTGACAAAATCTCGGTACAACTTGGCCGTTTTGTAAGAGGTTGGATCTTAGATGCTTTCCTTGTGGGATTGTTAAGCGGTATCGGATTGAAATTATTAGGAATAAACAATGCAATCTCAATCGGATTTGTAGCCGGAGTCGGTCATCTTATTCCCTACTTCGGACCAATCATAGGAGGAATTCCTGCAATAATTATTTCAATCATTCAGTACGGAAATTTTTCTATGCTGCCAAGTATTATCATTATGTTCTTAGCAGTTTATGCAATAGATAACGGCATCATTCAGCCAAACGTCTTTTCTAAAGCAACAGATATGCACCCGCTTGTTATAATTGTTCTTATCATTGCCGGTAGTCAATTACTCGGTGTTTTAGGAATGCTTTTAGCTGTTCCTACAGCAACCGTAATAAAAACCGCCTCACGTGAAATTTATCTTGGCTACAAGAACTACAAAATCATACACTCTTGATCTTGAGTATTAGTCCTCTTCAATTGATTAGATTGAATCTCACTCTTTCTTTGAATAGTTTGCTTAAAAATTTTTGGAGATAATATGCAAATCCAGTTTATAGGCGCTGCACAAACAGTAACAGGTTCAATGCATTACATAAAAACTAAACAAGCAAAATTTCTTCTCGATTGCGGTTTGTTCCAAGGTAAACGGAAAGAAGCTTTTGAAATTAACCGTACATTTGATTATTTCAATCCCGCTGAAATTGATTTTGTAATTTTATCTCACGCACACATTGACCATGCTGGCAATCTGCCCTCTTTGGTTAAAAAAGGTTTTAACGGAAAAATATATTCAACATTTGCAACTCGCGATCTCTCAGTTGTAATGCTTCAAGACAGCGCACACATTCAAGAAAAAGACGTTGAGTTCGTCAATAAAAGAAGAAAGAGGCAGGGTAAAAATCTTTTTGAACCTCTCTATCTTCAAGAAGATGCTTTGAAAACTTTGAAACAATTTATTGGAATAAATTATCACCAAGCTTATCAAGTGGCTGAAGGAATTACACTCACTTTTTATGATGCCGGTCATATTCTTGGCTCAGCCTTAGTTCATCTTACAATAAAGGAAGACGAACAGATTTATAATTTAGCTTTCTCAGGCGATCTTGGAAGACCAAATCTTCCAATACTTAAAGATCCCGAACAAATTCCTAACGCTGACTATTTTATTTGTGAAAGCACTTACGGCGGAAGAATGCACGAGAATCCTTTGAACTCGGAAGACACTTTGGCAAGTGTTGTTAGAAAAGCAGTTTCTAATAAATCAAAAATTATTGTACCGGCTTTCAGTGTAGGAAGAACACAAGAAATTGTTTACGCCCTTCACAGAATATTCGAGAATAATAAGGCGGCAAGAATTCCCGTTTATGTAGACAGCCCTCTTGCTGTAAACGCTACTGATGTTTTCCGTTTACATCCTGAATGTTTTGATACAGAGACAATGGATTTCATACATAAGAATGAAGATCCATTTGGTTTCAGCCGTTTAACCTACATTACAAGTTCCGATGAATCTAAAAAACTTAACAGCGTTAATGGACCATGTATAATTATTTCAAGCAGCGGTATGTGCGAAGCAGGACGCATTCTTCATCATCTTGCAAATAATATTGAGAATCCGAACAGTATAATTCTTATGGTTGGTTATTCTGCAGAGAACACTCTCGGCAGAAAACTTATAAATGGTGAAAAGAAAGTCTCTATATTCGGCGAAGAATATAATGTTGAGGCGGAAGTAATAGTAATGCAGTCGTACAGCGCTCATGCAGATGAGAATGAATTGATCTCTTATACATCTAAACTCGATAAGACTCAAATGCGCGAAATTTTTCTTGTCCATGGAGAAATTGATCAGCAGGAAATTTACAAGAAACATCTTGAAGCAAGCGGATTCAAAAAAATATTAATCCCGAACCGCGGTTATGAGGTTACGCTTTAGGAATATAGTTATTGTCTGTTTTTTACTTTTGCTTATAATTCTTGAACCGAGATTTCTATTTGAGAAAAATCATACAAATATTTTTTCTGATTATAATTTTAGTTAATCATATTTCAGCTCAATTAGGAAGAGACAGCCTGAATTTTTCAACGCAAAGTTTTAACGAACGCCAGTTGCTGAATAATTTTGACAAACAGCTTAATACCTACAGTATGAGCGCATTTGCAAGATATTTCCTTAATACAGACAAAATATTTTTCGGGATTAAAGAAAATTTCAACTCCACAGTAACAAAATCATCAACAGTGAATATCAAAGACGAGCAATTTATTTGGGCGCTCGGTCAATACGGAATGTCTGACAATCTGAAACTTGGAATTCTCTTAAACAATAATTTTTATACCGATGACAGGCAGATCGCAATCAATAAAGCTTCTCTCTTTTCAACCTCATTCTTCGCAAAATTTATTCCACGCAAAAATATTGAAATAACTCCGTTCGGCGGATTTACTCAAAACAACCAAATTGGAGTTAAAGATAACGGATATAACTACGGCGCAGAGGCAAGCATAGATAAATTCAATGTAGGCGATTTCGATTTGTCTTCTCTAATGAAATTTCAGAATGAAGATATTTCCCCTCGAAAAAATACTCTCCGTTTAATGGACTTTGACATCAACAGTATTTTTGAGGATAATTTTAACAACACAATTTCCGCCTATTATTCCGAGCAGCGGAAAGACTTTTATTTTATAGCAGACCCGGTAACTGCAGCCGAATTTAATATTACAAATAACATTCAAAGCAGAACTGAATCCAATTATTATCTGCAGGAAAGAATTAAATTTGCACAGCCAAATTCGCCTCTATCATTAGACATGCAAGGGCGCGTTGCATGGAGAGATATTAACAGAAATACAAGGTTCATTTCACTTTCCAATATTGCTAATACAAATTACGATACACGCATTGAAGAATTCCGAATGGATTTCTCTTCTTCAGCCGATTATATCACAGATGATCTCAATCTGTCTTTTCGTTTTTCATATTCTGAAAGAAACGAAAAGCATCAGCCAAACCGCTCAGATGCAATCAACAATATTATTTTTTCAGAACGGGAAAATCTGGAAGAACAAAAAAACAATACTTCGCAACTCGCCAACATTTCAATATTAAGCAAGATTAATCTTTCCGGAAGCGACCGCATAACGTTCAGCATATTCCACCGCAAATTGAAATATGATACTCCCAGCGACCTGAATTTTGACGACCGGGATGAATTGCTCTCTATTGGAAGAATCATGTATGAAAAAGAATTCAATCCCTTCTTAAAGGTATTCGTCAATCTTGAAGGAAGCTTAAATAAGATTGTTTACATTTTTGCTGAAAGGAGTTCAAACAATAATTTGCAAAGGATACTAAAATTTTCTTCAGGCGGAACATTTAGTGCCGGGAAATTTACATCATCGAACTCCGCAGAAGTTTCAGCCAACTACACGGTTTTCGACTACGAAGAACTGAATCCTAATTTTAGAAGTTACTCATTCAGACAATTTGTTTTCCGCGATTCTTCCAATTATAAACTAACCGGAACATTACGTTTATTTCTTTCTGCATATACCAAGTTATCCGAACAGGGAGATTTTAAGTGGACTGATTTTTCGAATAAACCGCTTCGTTATATTAATGAACAATACGCAGAGCCAAAAATTTTTTACGACTTCCATTCGCTTAGTTTAGGCATCGGAATCCGCTACTTCTCACTTTCCACGTTTAATATCAATAATGGAATTGATAGAATCTTGGCTTCGGATTATAAAAGTATCGGTCCCTTAACCGAGATAAGTTATGCCGTTGATGATAGAATTAACATGAAATTTTACGGCTGGTATGAGTTTATAAAATCGGAAGATAATTTGAGAAGAGAGATGGCTAACTTTAGTTTTAAGATGAATTATAAATTTTGAGAATTATCACGTAACCGAGAAATACTATTGCACGATTGCCTAAGTAGTTATATTTTTCGGCACACTTGAATGAATTTTTATCGGAGAGAAATTGCCGGAAAATGTTTACATAAAAGAAATTCCCAGCGATCCGGATCTTTTGCCGCAGCTTGAGGATTTTATAATGGGGTTAGCTATAAAATCACATCTTAGCGATGATAAATTAAACAGCTTAGCTCTTTCCTTTTCAGAAGCTGCGTCTAACAGCATTGTTCACGGTAACAAACTTGATAAGAATAAAAAAGTAAAAATTACAGTTCATGTAGATGAGAAGAGCATAATTGTTACTATTAAAGATGAAGGGAAAGGATTCAACATAAAAGCGGTTCCGGATCCAACTCGTCCCGAAAATATACTGAAAGACAGCGGCAGAGGAATACACATCATGCGTTCCTTTCTAGACGATCTTCGTTACAACTTCACGCCTACAGGTACAGAAACTATTCTAGAAATTGATCTGTGATGAAACATTCAAAAATGTTTTTCATCCGGCATAAATGAAGCATTTTTTTGATTTCCTCCCCACTCATATGCCGAAATGGTAGTCCTAAATATTTCTGAAATTTCTTTTAAAAATTATCTCAAATTTGATTTATGAAATTTGAGTTCAATCCTATATATTTTGTATGAGAAACTTTAAACAAACTCATTAGGAGGAATAATGGCTAGAAAAAAAATCGCTTTAATCGGCGGCGGACAGATCGGCGGTGTTCTTGTTCAGCTTATCGCACAGAAACGGCTGGGCGATGTTGTGTTATATGATATTGTTGAGGATTTACCACAAGGCAAAACTCTTGACATAGCAGAAGCTTCACGTGTTGATATGTTTGATGTTAATATCAAAGGCACAAATTCTTATGAAGATATTAAGGATGCGGATTTAGTAATCATCACAGCGGGTTTACCGCGCAAACCCGGTATGAGCCGAGACGATCTGCTTGTTACAAACGCTAAGATTATGCAGACTGTTGCGGAGAATGTAAAAAAATATGCGCCTAACTCAATTGTGATTGTTATTTCAAATCCTCTTGATGCAATGGTAACACTCTTTCAGAAGATTACCGGATTTCCAACCGAAAGAGTTTTCGGTCAAGCCGGCGTACTTGATTCTAGCCGCTTTGCTACATTCATAGCGTGGGAACTTGGTGTTTCAGTGAAAGATGTTAATGCTTTAGTTCTCGGCGGTCATGGCGATACAATGGTTCCAATTGTTCGTTATTCAAACGTAAACGGAATTCCGGTTATGGAATTGCTCGAAAGAAAATATAACGATAAAGCCAAAGCAAAAGAAGTTATGGATGCAATGGTTAACAGGACCAAAATGGCTGGCGGAGAAGTTGTAAAATTATTGAAAACCGGTTCGGCATTTTATTCACCGGCAGCATCAGCTATAGCAATGGCAGAAGCAATATTGTTTGATGAAAATAGAATTCTTCCTACTTGTGCATTCCTAAACGGAGAATTTGGAATTAAAGGTTATTATGTTGGCGTTCCGGCAGTACTCGGAGATAAAGGCGTTAAACGCGTAATTGAATTTGCTCTTGATGCTGAAGAAAAAGCCGCTCTTGATAATTCCGTTACAGCAGTTAAAGGTCTGGTTGAAGATATGACGAGACTTGGATTCTAAAATTAATGTGATTTGAACAAAAAGAAAAAATCCCGCCTTGGCGGGATTTTTTCTTTTTAAAGCTGAAAAATTATTTATGCAGCAGCTTCAGTAGCTTCGTAAACGCTGATGAATTTTCTGTCATTCTTTTTCTTTTCGAATTTTACAACTCCGTTAACAGTTGAAAACAAAGAATGATCTCCGGCTTTCATAACATTTTTGCCGGGATGAAAATTTGTTCCTTTTTGACGGACAAGTATTGAACCCGCTGTAACTTTTTCGCCGCCGAATGCTTTAACTCCGAGGTATTGCGGATTACTATCGCGACCGTTTCTGGATGAACCTTGACCTTTTTTATGTGCCATTATTAAATCCTCCGTTACTAAGAGATCTTAGTAACTTCAATTCTTGTTAATAATTGTCTGTGTCCGTTCTTACGTTTATAAGAAATTCTTCTTTTCTTTTTGAACACAATTACTTTTTCATCTTTAAGATGTTCTAAAACTTTAGCTTGAACTTTAGCGCCTTTTACAGTTGGTGTTCCAACTTTTGTTGCTTTATCATCGCCTAAAACCAAAACAGAATCAAATGTGATTTCGTCATTAGGTTCAGCTTTTAAGCGCGGAACATAATACTTGTTGTTTTCCAACACCTTAAATTGTTGTCCAGCGATATCAACCACTGCAAACATCATTCCTCCAAATACTCGATTTTTGAGCCGTAAATATAATAGAAAGACCTTATCCTTGTCAATAAATAGATGAATTAAAATTCATTCTTAAAATTTGGCAGAAAAAGTTCGATTAAAGCCCATTTATGCAAAAAAACTAAACTATTTCTTTAAGAGGAATGAAAATTCACTTCCTTTTCCCAGTTCGCTTGTTACACTTATCTTAGAACCGTGCGCTTCTACAATGTGTTTTACAATTGCAAGTCCTAATCCTGTTCCGCCGACTTCACGCGAGCGGTCCTTATCAACGCGGTAAAATCTTTCGAAGATTCTGTTAATATCTTTTTCCGATATTCCAATTCCGGTATCTCGCACATAAATCTTACCAAAATTTCTCTCATCAGTAACTCCAACTTCTACAAAACCTGTATTGGTGTATTTAATTGCGTTCATAGTTAGATTGATAATAACCTGTTTAAGCCGCTGCCTATCTCCAAAAAGTTGAAGCGCGTTATTTGAAGAGACAAAATTCAACTCAATATTTTTTTTCTCTGCGTAAGGTTTAATTTCATTAATAATCTGTTCTAAAAACTCGTGTATGTTAAAGTATCTGAAACTCATCTGCATCTGCCCGGATTCTATCATCGAGATATCAATTAAATCGTTCAAAAGATTATTCAGGTTAAGAGTATGGTTATTCGCTTTTTGCAAGAAAGTTTTATTCACTTTCTCATCATTGATTGCGCCGTCGAGAAGCGTTTCAATATAACCTTGTATTGCAAAAATCGGTGTGCGTAATTCGTGCGAGACATTACCAAGAAACTCGGTACGGAATTGTTCGAGCTTTTTAAGATGAGCGATATCTCCTTGGGCTTTGAGAAACATTGATTTGATCTCATCTTCCAATTCAATAAAGTCATTTCCCATTTTAATTTCATCGGCTGACTTGAATGAGTTTGTCCTTATTCGATTTATTACTCCTTTCACAATATCTAGATCAGATTTTCTTCTTCTTCCTAAGAAATAAAAAATTGCAATATCAAGTAAAAGGATTAAAATTAGAGCGGCTAATAATTGTGAAGAATTGAAATTAAAAATGAAAGATTCGGCTATTAATAGAATAGCAGTTATAGAAATTATTATTGAAATGAATACCCAGGCATAAGCAAAATTTTGTTTAAGATCACGCATCATCTTTGAACCGGTAACCGACACCTTTAATGGTTTCTATTAGATCGGCATTCGAGCCGAGCTTTTCTCTAATTTTGCGAATGTGAACATCAATAGTTCTTTCAACCACAAAAACTTCTTTGCCCCAAATGTCATTCAATATTTTGTCTCTTAGAAAAACTTTGCCCGGGTTTGCGGCTAAATAGGCAAGGATTTCAAATTCTTTTTTAGGAAGAATAATCTGTTTGCCATTCAGCATTACGGTATACTTTTCTTTATTGATAGCCAAAGGTCCAATTACAATCTCTTTGGAAGGACTTAGTTCAATTTGAGCCGTCTCTTTATTGCGAAGATTCGAATTCACACGCGCAATTAATTTTTTAGGAGAGATCGGTTTCTGAATAAAATCATTCGCACCGATATTGAGACCGTAAACTTCATCAGTCTCCGAACCTTTTGCCGTGAGAAAAATTATTGGAGTGTGTTTATATTCATCCATTTTTCTTATTCGCTCACAAACTTCATAGCCATTCATCCTCGGCATCATTACATCTAGAATTACAAGATCCGGCTTCTGAGATATTTTTTCTAAAGCTTCTTCACCATCGTAAGCGACTATTACTTTGAATCCATTTTGAACAAGACTGTATTGAAGGAATTCAACAATATCTTTTTCGTCATCGGCAAGAAGGATTTTTGTTTTCATAAATTTTTATAAAGCCACTTCTTTTTTCAATTTTGCTGATTTGTAAATCGCTTCCAGTAACTTCATTAGGTTAACTGCATCGTCTCCGGAAGAAGTTCCCGGATTATTTTCTCTTACCATACCGATAAAATGTTTTAACTCATTTTCGTACGACTTCTTGAAGAGATTTGTTGGATTAGATGCATTAGCCAAAGTGTAATCAATGAGATTCGTGCCAAGACGTTTATAAGCGCGTAATGGATTAAGATGAGCCGTGCCTTCTGTTCCGAACGCCGCAAGGTGAAATTTATCCCATTCAGAGTGTAAACCCCAGCTAACTTCAAAACTAATGATCTGGTCATTATCGAACCGTACCATTCCAACCGCCGAGTCTTCAACATCTTTTGTGTTGTGATTAAATTTCTGCACGGAAACACTTTTCATCTTCTTATCATTCATTATCCAACAAGCGAGATCAAGAATAAGAATGCCAAGATCAATGATTACACCGCCGCCGGATTGATTTTTATTCAAGAACCATTTTTGATCGCTGCTCTGTTTACGAAGCCACCCGCAGCGGATATAAAATATCTCTCCAAGTTCACCGCTGCTTACCAAACTTTTCATAAGCATTGCATCGGGGCGGTAGCGCAAATTCATACCAATCATTACTTGTTTTTTATTTTTCCTGGCTGCATCATTTATCTCTTTTGCTTCGGCAAGATTTATTGCGATCGGTTTTTCAATCAAGATATGTTTTTTTGCTTTCAAACATTCAACAGCAATTTCGGAATGAGTATTTGTCGGCGTGGCAATAATAACGGCATCTACATTTTCGTTAGCGAGTATTTCTTTATAATCGTGATACAGTTTTGTGATCCCAAATTTTTCGCCAACTGTTTTCAAACGGTTTTTATTAATCTCCGCTACTGCAGTTATTTCAACATTGCCAAGTTTAGACAAAACCGGCAGATGCACCAATTGTGCAATTCCGCCAAGCCCAATAACAGCAATTTTTGTTTTATCCATTTTGCTACAGTCCCCTAATTAATATTTTTGTTTAAGAACAATTTAATTTTCCCTACTATTCCATCGGGATCAATTCCAATTATATGGTGCAATTCTTCTTGAGTACCGTGATCCACAAATTGATCCGGCAATCCAATTCTAAGAATTTCATTCTTGTATTTTTTTTCTGAAAAATATTCCAGCAAGCCGGATCCAAACCCACCGACAATCGTACTTTCTTCAATAGTAACAA
>JAKAMS010000173.1 GCA_021812745.1 Bacteroidota bacterium
ATCTACTGATCGAAAGTGAAGAAAAAATGAGGATGATCATTGAA
Organism: Bacteroidota bacterium; assembly: GCA_021812745.1. The sequence continues at coordinate 45 of JAKAMS010000173.1, forward strand.
GGTACTCCCTATTTTTTCTTCTATACTCAGGATTCTGAGGCAAACATTACATATATCTCGCCTTCGGTAGAAACAATTACCGGATACACTGTTGAACAGTGGATTGGTCAAAGGCATTGGTATGCTACCGATTCGGAAATTAATGAGCTGGCAAGAGACAAAACCCGAGCGCACCTCCGCGGAGAATTTTTGAAAGAAACAATTCTAGTAGAAATCAATCACGCAAACGGTAATAAAATTCTTCTTGAAGTTTTTGAATATCCTATTGTAAAAAATGATGCGGTTGTTGGACTTCAAGGTATTGCGCATGATATCACAGAACGTAAAAATGCCGAACGGACTATTAGTCTACTTGTACAAGCCGTAAGAAGCACAAGTGATTGTATCAGCTTAACGGATGTCAACAATAACATACTATTTGTAAACGAATCGTTTCTAAAAACTTACGGATATAAAGAGAAAGAACTTATTGGTCAAAATATAGAACTCGTCCGCGCGCCTTCTGATCCGGAACCGACCCCCGAAGTTATTAAAAACGCTACTCTACACAACGGTTGGTTTGGTCAATTATTGAATATAAAAAAGGATGGAACCGAATTTCCCATTTCTCTCAGCACCTCGGTAATATTAAATGATAATGGCGAACCTTATGCACTTCTAGGTATATCAAGAGATATAACGGACATAAAGAAAGCGGAACAAGAGCTTCAGAAGTATCGCGAGCACCTTGAAGAACTAGTAGAAACAAGAACCGAAGAACTGGACCATCTTAATGCAGATTTAAGAGCGCAGCTCCAAAAAGAAAAAGAACTTGAAATGATGTTGAAGCAGTCACTAGATAAAGAAAAAGAACTTAACGAACTAAAAACAAGATTCATTTCTACCACCTCGCACGAGTTCAGAACACCGCTTACTTCTATCCTTTCTTCGGCAGAATTGATACAGCGTTACGGCAAAAAATGGAGCGAAGAAAAGCAAGACGAGTATCTTAACAAGATAAAAAAATCAGTGGATTATTTAACAAAACTCTTGGATGATGTATTGACAATTAGCCGTACTGAAAGCGGTAAGATTTTATTCAACCCGGATATGGTTGACCTGCATCAATTATGCGCTGAAATAATAGAAGAAGCAAAATCCAATATAAATGAGAGAAATAATTTTGTATTCAATTTCTCGATGAAAAAGATAAAATACAGTCTGGATTCTAAATTGATAAAATTTATCCTAACGAATTTGCTTTCAAACGCATTTAAGTATTCACCGGAAGGCGGTAAAGTTGAGTTGTCCATCACGTCCATTAGAGATTGTATCCAGATCTCGGTTGCCGATGAAGGAATTGGAATTCCGGATGAAGATGTGAAGCATTTATTCGAGCCGTTTCATAGGGGTACAAATACCACAGAAATACCCGGCACCGGATTGGGGCTGTCAATTGTAAAACATGCTGTTGATTTGCACAAAGGGAAAATAAACATCCAATCTAAACTTGGTAAAGGAACCGCCGTCACCGTCGAAATCCCTCAGAGGCAATATGAAAAAAATATTAGTTATTGAAGACGAGAAAGATATCCGGGAAATTATCAACGTATTGCTTAGCGAAGAAGGCTTCATAGTTTATACTGCTAAGAACGGCAAAGAAGGAATAACTATCGCCCAAAGCGAGCTTCCGAATTTGATAATCTGCGATATAATGATGCCGGGTATAGACGGCTATGCCGTTCTTAGAGAGTTGTCTAAAAACGATAGCACAAAATCAATCCCCTTCATTTTTTTAACTGCAAAAGTTGAAAGAGATGATATACGGTTTGGAATGGAACTTGGTGCAGACGATTATTTATTCAAACCGTTCAAATCGGAAGAACTTCTGAAATCAATCTCATCGCGTTTGAATAGAATAGAAACATTAAAAGGTGAATTCACCAAAGCAGAGGAAAGTTCTTCTCCGAAGAAATATACAATTGACGATAAAATATTTATACAAGCCAACGGCAGTCCGCATCTTATAAGAATAAACGAAATATTGTTTATTGTCGCAGAAAGACAGTACTCTTCTATAAAAATGCTGGATGGAAAATCGTACTTACTAAGAAAATCGGTTTCCAAATGGGAAGAACTTCTTCCATGTAAAAATTTTTTACGGATTCACCGTTCTACGATTATCAATATTGACTATTTGGTTAAGATGGAAAAATGGTATAACTCAAGTTTTTTGGTACATCTTAAAAATGTTCCAGAGCCATTTGAAATTAGTAAAAGATACGCAACTAAACTAAGACAGAATACAGTTTAACAATCCCGCCAGAAGAACCACGGGCAAGTCTGTTAACAAAATTTCTTCTTGTACATAGTCTCTTCATCCCTCTAAGCACCACATTGAAACAATTCTAATCCGTTCGAAACATTTTCATTAATAAATATTCTTTTAACATCGAATATTTACCATGCAACAACGGAGAAATATATGAAGACAATTCTAATTGTTGAAGACGAGATGGACATAAGGGCGAATCTACAAGAAATGCTTGAGAACGAAGGGTTTAATGTTTTAAGTGCGGCAAATGGCAAAGAAGGTTTAGATCTCTCCACTTCAAAAGAGCCCGATCTAATTCTGTGCGATATTCTTATGCCTCAGATGAACGGTTATGAGATGTTGGAGAAACTTCAAGAAAATCCCAACACCGCTACTACCCCTTTCATTTTTCTAACAGCTAAAGCAGAAACGCAAGATTTTAGAAAAGGGATGATGCTTGGCGCCGATGATTATTTAATGAAGCCATTTAGAATGGATGACGTATTGGGTGCAATTGACGCACGGTTAAAAAAGAAAGAAAACTATCAATCTGTCGTAGAGAATTTCAGGAACACTTTAATAAAAAAAGTACCGCACGAACTACGTACACCGTTAGTCGGGATCTTGGGATTCTCTGAAATAATTGAGAATGATATTGACGAGTTGACAAAAGAAGAACTAAAGCAGATGGCTAAGAAAATCAGATATTCGGGCAAAAGACTTCATAGAAGAATAGAAAAGTTTCTGGTATATGCTGAGTTGTTGTCATTGAGTAAAGACGATCTTTTCAGAAACGGCTTATGGTCTCAAGAGTATGAAGTTGAACCGAAATATTTAGTGTCTCAATTAAAAAATAAAATTGCTGATTTCGGAAGAGAAAAAGATTTAAATGTTCACTTTGGAAAGGGGAATATCAATATAGAAATAACACATTTCGAAACTTTACTGGAAGAGTTAACAGAAAATTCGGCAAAGTTTTCTTCGCCGGGCAGCTCAATAGAAATTAGCGGTAAATCTAATGGTCAATATTATAAAACAAATATTACCGATCATGGAATTGGAATTAAGGATATAAATGAAAACCTTATTAGTCCATTAAATCAATTTTTAAAAGATGAGACATTCATAGAAGGTTTAGGACTCGGATTAGCCATTGCTAAGTTGATAATAAAATTGTATGGCGGATACTTAAAAATGGCAAGTGAAGAGGGTGTTGGCACTGTTGTAGAGTTTGGGATTCCATTAAGTAATAATCAATAAGTTAACAAAATAGAGGAGTGCTACTAAATGAGCAGCTTAAATCAAAAGAAAGAAGATACCAACGAACTTCTTCAGCTCGTCAGCTTTAAAATCGGCAACGAAGAATTTGGAGTTGACATTCTAAACGTTCAAGAAATCAACAAGATGACTCGAATAACAAATGTCCCTAATTCCCCGGATTTTGTCGAGGGGGTAATCAATTTGCGCGGCAAAGTAATACCGGTCATTGATTTAAGAAATAGACTTGGTCTCGAAAGAAAACAGCAAAACAAAGACACACGAATAATCGTTGTCAATATAGACGGTAAGATCCTTGGTTTCATTGTAGATTCTGTCAACGAAGTATTACGGGTTCCGCCAGATATTTTTGAAGCTCCTCCGGAAATTGTTGCCGGTGTTGGCTCAGAATTCATCAGCTCGGTTGGTAAACTCGAAGATAGGCTTCTCACTTTAATTGATCTGAATAAAATATTGCATAAAGATGAAGTGTTAAAGTTGCGCGAGGCAGTGTAAAAGCGCTAATATGGAAACGAAGACTTATAAAACAATTTTCAGAACAGCAGCTTTTTATTTTCTTTCATTTATGATTTCTTACGGGCAAATCGGCGGGATCTCCGGCGCTAAACTTTGTGTGCCTGAAGCATTAGTATTATCTACCGGCAGCTTTGAGTTTGAACCTTCATTCAGACAAATTATCGTTACTGCCTGGTCTTACATATAGAATTTCTTCATTACTACTTTTTGTTTTGGGTGCTCAAATCGATCTGATTGGTAAGAATGAAGATAAAGGTTATGGGTATTTCTCGGCATTTACAATGACTTTTAATTGATGAAAATTTAAGAATAAAAAAAGGAGTACTACAATGAAATGGTTTTATGATTTGAAAATCAGCAAAAAGCTAATGGCAAGCTTCTCTCTTATAGCTGTGATTGCAATATTTATCGGTTATACGGGTATCAATAAGATGTCATTGATGAATGAGAATGCAAAACAAATGTACTTTGATAGGGCGGTACCTTTAGTAGAATTGAGCAACGCGCAGCAAGAACTTTACGAGATTCGTCTCTCCGTTGCCAATCTCGTTGCATCAAAAAATGAATCTGAGAGAACAATGCTCGAAAAAGCTATAACCAATCATGAAAAAAAGGCAGAAGAACTTATTGCAAAGTTTGCCGCGACCAATCTAAATAGTGAAGAGAAAAGGTTATATGAAGAATATAAAAAATCATGGGAGGAGTTTAAGCCAATGGTGGCAAAAGGTATCCAGTTGGCACTGGGAGAAAATGAACAAGAAGCACATGCATTTGAAGCTGGTGCATTTGACTTTGCAGCCAAAAGGATAACTGAAGAACTAGACAGCGTTTGCACTTCTGAGGAACATCTGGCAGATTCTTTGGCTCAAGAAATTGCAAAAGATTATAGTACTGCAAGCATTGAAATATATTTAGTGTTAGGTATTGGAATTGCATTTGCTATTTTTCTAGCGGTTTTCATTTCCAATTATTTATCCAAGTCTATTAATCAAGTTATTCTCAAAATGAACGGTATTAAAGAAGTAGATATTCAAAATCTTTCCAGATGCGGAGAGCAGCTTGCAAATGGTGATCTTAATATTAATTTGGATTCTAAATTAACGCTGATAGAAATTAAATCGAATGATGAAATAGGAATTCTGGCAGCAAGTTTAAATCAGATTAATGCAGGGGTTCAAAATACTATTAAGTCAATTGGTGTAGCGGTTGGTGCAATAAAAGATACAGTTCTCGAATCAAACATGCTTGTTGAAGCTGCGGTTAACGGCAACCTTTCTGCACGGGGGAATGTCAAGAAGTTCAATGGTAGCTATAAAGAATTGGTTAACGGTCTTAATGCAACAGTTGACGCTGTTGTTCAGCCAATAAATGAATCGAGCAAAGTATTGGAAAAACTTGCTCAAGGTGATTTAACTGTACGAATGACCGGCGAATACAAGGGGAATTATGCAGTGATAAAAAATAGTATTAACAGTTTAGCAGATTCATTCGGTGGCGCGCTCTCAGATGTATTTGAAGCGGTTCATGCAACGGCAAGTGCAAGTAGTCAAATTTCATCAAGCTCAGAAGAGATGGCTGCAGGTGCGCAGGAACAAAGTTCTCAAACTGCTGAAGTAGCAAGCGCAGTTGAGCAAATGACTAAAACAATTGTTGAGACAACGAAAAATTCTGCAAGAGCTTCCGAATCGGCTAAGAATGCAGGAACAATTGCAAAAGACGG
>JAKAMS010000174.1 GCA_021812745.1 Bacteroidota bacterium
TCAAATCCAGCTCGTCATAAAAACGATAGTGCGATTCCTTACGCTTTGGTTTAGGCATCAAACCAATCTTTTCATAATAGCGAATTGTTTCTAAGTTAATGCCGGTTTTAGCTGCTAAAGCACCGACGGTGAAAGAATTCATAAAGCCTCCTAATCACTAATGCAAATATAAATACCGTAGTATAGTACGGAGTCAAGGGTAAAAATAAAAGGATTATATCAAATTATTTATGCTATGCTTTTACGTCTAAATCTTATGTCAAACGTTACATTTGTATAAGATTCAATTTCTTTTTAGTTTACGCTAAGAAAAAAGTTGAAGGATTTATAGAAATATAATTTTGTATTAAAAATATTAACGTAGCTGTCGCTTCGTTCTTCCTCGAAAACTGGTAATTTTTTAACAACTAAGAACAAGCATGGGAGCTGCGTCCAGCAATGGACGCGCTTTCTTATGTCTTTAGTTGTAGGCATACCAGTGCCTCGAGGAGAGATGTAATGGAAGTTGCGTCCTTTTTTATTTTATATAAAAGGGATGTTAAAGATTTGAAAATTTGTTATGATGGAAGAAAAATGTTTCAAGATTCTGATAGTTGAAGATGAAGAAATCAGCCGGAATTTATACCGGTTCTGGTTGAAGAATTATAATATTTCATTATGCGATTCGGAAAAATCAATGTACGATAAATTATCCAACAATAGTTTTCAATTAATAATTATGGATATTGGGCTGCCGGGTTCAAAAGACGGTTTATCTTTAATTAAAGAGCTAAAGGCTAATAAAGATTTTTTAAAGATACCCATTGTTTGTATTACATCTTATGATTCGAATGATCAAAGAGCAAATGTTTTAAATGCGGGAGCCGATGTTTATTTAGTAAAACCAGTATCAAGAAATATTTTGATAGATATAATTACTAAATTCCAATTTTAATACCCGCAGATAAATTATACGCCGGAGAAAATTTACTTAAGCCTGCAGCGCCTATTCCGGTTAGAATTAGATTATCGCTTACTTTGTAATTTAATCCCAAAGCAATTTGACGCGGAGGTTCGTAGCCCTTTACTACTTCGGTGTAGGCGCTGTAGTAAAGCAGTAATGAATAATTTCCATTGTTAAAAAATTTGCCGAGACCGATGGAATAAGTAAAAGGATTTTGGTAAGTAATGCCCGCAGGATCGCCAAAATTGATATATCCTAGATCTACAATTGCAACAAATGAATTTTGCTCATCAGATAAGTCGAAGCTTTTTCTAAATGTAATGGACGCTCCGTAATCATACTGACCGGTGCCGATTCCCATGTGAGTTGATGCGGTTGGAAATTTAACATTTGCGTTTATAATGATATCAGAAAAAAAATCGCTTTGAGAAACAATCTGATAGTTTGAATAAAGGTATAAATCGCCCAAGCCCCAATTCATCCCGCCAACGGTGCTGGAGGTAGATCCCATCATAGAATTGCCGCCGCCCATCATACCGCTTCCGCTTGAGCCGCTGTTCTGCATATTTCCATAACCGTTTTTTGAATTACCGATAGGAAGCATCATTCCTCCAGACTGACTTATGAAATTATTTTTATTGCCAATAACGGAAATGGAAAATGAAATTCCGAAATTGCCGGTCTGATACCCTACGCCGCCGTAAAGCGAGATTACGTTATCGAAAGAGTTGTAAATAAAATTTCCTCCGGCTAACTGGAGATTTGTATTTATATACCAGTTTGACTGCCGTATAGACAAATCCTCTTGTGCAAATAAATTTTCATTTGATAGAAATGCAAAAAGAAGAAGAAGGAAGCCAGCCAAAGCTGACCTCCTTGAAGGACTAAAAATATTTTTAAGATTCATTTTTATTTTTTACCTTGTAATACCTATTATTGATTAAAGTAAATTAGTATATTAATTTTCAATTAGTGATTAAATATTAATGATTGTTTCAATTATCAATTATAAAAATAATAAATACAAATATGCTTCTATTTGAATGGGATTCTGAAAAAGCTAAAAGGAATATACAGATTCACAAAGTTTCATTCGATGAAGCAAGCACAGCATTTAAAGATACTTTATCATTAACCATTTATGATCCACTTCATTCTGAAAAGGAAGATAGATTTGTTTTGATCGGCAACTCATACAGAAATCGTCTTTTAGTAGTTATCTTTACAGAAAGAAGAGATAAAATTAGAATAATCAGCGCCAGAAAGGCGACAAAAAATGAAAAAGAACAATATGAAGAAAACGCAAAAAGATCCTAATATGCTTGAAGAATATGACTTCAGCAATGCGGTTAAAGGAAAATATTCGAGTAAATACCTAGAGGGTTCAAACATCGTTGTAATAGAACCAGACGTTGCTAAATATTTTCCAGATCATGATTCTGTAAATCAAGCATTGCGCTCATTAAGCGAAATTATTAGGAAACATAAAAAAACAACTAAAAGCTTACCTTAGCATCTGCGTATTTGTTAAGAACAACTAGGAAGCCGGAGAGTACCGACTTCCTAATACGATTAAATTTATTTTTTACCCTTTTGCATTTGCTCGGCGTTATTAAGCATGGCGCCGTAATTCTTCATCATTGACTGCATGTCTTTCATCATGCCGTCCATGTGATTTTTCATATCGCTGTTTTTCATCATCTCATCGTTCTTCATAATGCTTTGCATTTGGGTAAGCATGGTTTTCATTGTCTTGCCCATGTCATTCATATTCTGCGTCATGCCCATCATACCGCCGCTCATGTTCATGTTTTTCATGTCCATGCCCTTCATATTCCCTTTCATAGATGAGTTCATCGAATTCATCATCTGGCTGCTTTTGTCCATCATCTTATCCATTTGAGTCATCATGCTTTGCATGTTGGTCATCTGGCTGTTCATGTTCTGCATGTGCTGGTTCATTCCGCCGCCCATGCCTTGAGCAAATGAATATGAGCTGCCGAAGATGAATAAAAGAAATAGTCCTAAAATTATAGGACAACAATTTCTTAAAAGGCTGCTGAGTGTGTTTTGTGTTTTCATGTTTGATTCTCCAATCTGTTTATTTTATTTGGGTTAAAGTTAGTTATTTGTTAGGATCGCTTTCAAGTTAAAAATCAATTAATTAAAAATCAGAGTGAAGGTAGAGCCTGCTCCTTTACTGCTGCTTACAAGAATATCGACATTGTTTAATTCACAGTATCTTTTAACAAGAGCTAAGCCCAAGCCATTTCCTTCGTACGAGCGGTTGTATCCGTTTTCTTCTTGTGAAAATATCTGAAACATTTTTTGCTGGAACTGCTGAGAGATGCCGACACCGGTATCTCTAACTTCTACAAACTGCTTATTATTTTTCATTAATGTTGAAATGGTAACTTCACCTTTATGTGTGAATTTTACTGCATTATCCACAAGATGTAAAAGAATCTGCGAAACCATAAATTTGTCAACAAAAACTTCTGATTCAGATTCTACTGTAAAATTTAATTTTACTTTTTTAGATTCCGCCGCACGGGAAAATTCATGGATGATGGGAGGAAGCAGTTCCTTGCTTATTATAGTTTTTTCAGGCTCAGGCTTTGAGCCTTTTGTCAACTCGGCAGCCATATTCAAGATAAGCTCAATTGTTCTTATTAACCGCTTTGAACCGGCATCGATAGAATTAATATATTGCATTAGTTCATCAGAAATTTGGCCTCCGAATTCTTCTTTAATTAAGAAAAGGAAATTGACAATTGCATTTACCGGAGTTCTTATTTCGTGTGAAATGAGATTTAAGAAAGCAGTTTTAAGCTTACCAGCTTCCTCGGCTTTGTCTCTTGCCTCAATTAAGGCAAGCTCCATCTGCTTGCGAGCGGTTATATCTGTTACAACCAGAAGAGTGCCGGCTGTGTTAATCGAGTCATCATAAATTGCAGAGGGAGAAACTAAGGTATATAAATTTTTCAGATTAAAACTTTTCCATGAAATTTCAGATGAAAGGCGTTTGTCAAACGGAAATTCGCTGAAAATCTTTTTCAGTTCATTATTATTTTCTTCATCTAAATAGGTGGAAAGATTATGACCGAACAGTTCGCTTTGTTCAAAGCCAAGCATTTCACAAAATCTGTTGTTCACAAAGGTAATTATGCCATCGTTGTTTTGAATAACCACTCCCTCGCTCATGGTTTCAACAAGATTTTTAAATTTTCTTTCGTTTACACTTAATGCGCGCTGAGCCTTTACCCTTTGATTGATTTGAGAAATCAACGGACGGAAGACAAAGAAATAGAGCAGCGGAAAGAGCAGGGCAATTAATATTATAGAATCGATTATTATTTCAGTGAGTGTTTGCGGATAATTGGAAGTCATTCCTAATAGCATTACTGCAAAATGAGCAATAACAATCGATATACTAATTAGAAGCAGCACATTAAGTGGAGAAATTTTTATATCGTCAATTCCGCGCTCTTTATTAAGTGATAAAGAATTTAGCATAATATTTTTATTCGTTTGATTATCTTTTCTATTAAAAAGTTATGATGCCCCGGGCGATCGCTATGGCAGGGTTCTGTTTGCTTTATCTTTTGGAATGGGGCACCATAACATCTATTTTATTTTTTCTTGCCGATAAATTTTTTACCGTATCTATCGAGATTGTTTACGTACTTTTCCGGATTTTCAGAGAAATTCTTAGGACAAACTTTGCAGCAAAATCCATAAAGCTTTCCGTTGTATTCAATTGGTTTTACTTTATGGTCTACTTTATAGCCGAGAACCGGACAGACTTCATTCCATGATTCATAATTCGGCATCTGCATTCTTTCCATATGATTTTTTTCAACAATACTTCTTGCCAAAGAATCTTTTATGTTCTTATGCATTTCATGAATTTCAAGACTGTCTTTTATATAGTTACTGTCATGGTTATGAGAATACATCTCCTGACTAAATAAATAGCCCGGTAGAGTTACGATGAAAATTACAATAAAGTATTTCAGAATGGAGCCGTTCAAATTTTTATTCGTCACTTTCGCCTTTAGTTTCTTCATTAAGTTTTTGATATTGTTCTTTAGTTATTTTTGGAAGCTTTTTTGTAAAAGCTACAATTGCCCAAATCATATCATCTGAATGAGTTGGTCCAAATGCCGGCATGCCGGTCATCTTTAAGCCGTTTTTGGTAATCCAGAAAAGCTGCTGCGGAGTCCAATCGTTTGCAACCCTTGCAAGCGATGGAGCTTTTGGATAAAGCCCTTGTCCAATTTCACTCCGTTCAATTCCGGGACCGCCGTGGCAGCCAACGCACATTTCACGGTAATGTACAAAGCCCATCTTAACAAGATCCGAATCGTTAAGATCGGGAGCTTTGAGATTATTGTCCGAATTATGTTTAATAGAATTATCACGTACGGTATTCATCGCCCACAATGTTATTGGGTCGTGAGGAACCCTTGCGCTTATATCAAATATTCCGGAATACATGTAAATGAGTCCGCCAATAATTAGAAGCGCTATTACTGCGCCAGCGCCTATTAGATATTTTTTCATGAGCCCACCTCAGATTTTTTTTGTTAGTGAATATGTTATTTATTAAAATCATCTTAATATTTTGCGCTATTCAAACCGTAAAAGTTGGAGTGTTGGAATGATGGAATTTTGGAAAATTGGAATAATGGTACGACCGATTAGTTACACAGAGTACCACAAAGTAAGCACAGAGTTTCACAGAGTAATACACCAATAGGTTTTTGTCCGTTAAATGATTTGATAATATTTTTTGAAATCTTACCATTATTTCATCACTCAAAACTACTTCATTAATTTTTCATAATATTGATTATGGATTTAGAATTTTGTTCTCGCGGTTTCGCCT
>JAKAMS010000175.1 GCA_021812745.1 Bacteroidota bacterium
GCTGACGGAAACAAAATAGTAAAAAATTTAAAAGAGGCGTTAAAAAAATCCGGACTAAAAGACGGAATGACAATTTCCACCCATCATCACCTTCGTAATGGCGATATTCTTACAAATATTTTATTCGATACAGTAAAAGAAATGGGAATCAAAAATATCCGCTGGTTTCCTACCGCTTCTTTTCCGTGTCATTCTCATTTAATCAAATATCTGGAAGACGGAACGATTCATCATATCGAAGGCAGCATGAACGGACCGCTTGGAAAATTTACAAGCGAAGGAAAAATGAAAGGAGTTGGAGTTCTTCGCTCACACGGCGGAAGATATCAATCAATTCAAGATGGTGAAGTTCATATTGATATCGCTGTTATTGCTTCTCCAACTGCCGATCCGTTTGGGAATGCAAATGGTGTAAACGGAAAATCTGCTTGCGGCGGACTTGGTTTTGCTCTAGCGGATTCCGAATATGCAGATAATGTAATTGTTGTTACAGATAATCTAGTTCCTTTTCCATGTGTACCATGGCAGATTCAAGGCAACAATGTTGATTACGTTGTTCAGATTGATTCTCTCGGCGATCCTTCCAAAATTGTTAGCGGCACCACTGAGATTACAAAAAGTCCAGATAGATTATTGATCGCTGAATATGTCGCACAGTTTATGGAAGATGCCGGAATTATGAAAGATGGTTTTTCATTTCAAGCGGGAGCAGGCGGAACGAATCTTGCATTCGCACTTTTCTTAAAAGAAAAAATGAAATCCAAAGGAATCAAAGCAAGATTTATCCGCGGCGGAAGTACAAAGTATCTGGTTGAGATGCTGGAAGAAGGATTAACAGATTATATTCTTGACGGACAAACATTTGATCTGGAAGGTGTCCGTTCAATGAGAGATAACTCCAGACACGTAAACACTTCGCCTTTCACAAGTTACAACTACCACGGTAAAGGAAATTTCGCCTCTATTGTAGACGCGGCTGTACTTGGCGCAACGGAAGTTGACGTAAATTTCAACGCAAATGTTGTCTCTCATTCAGACGGATATTTGCTCCACGGAATAGGCGGCTGGCAAAATTGTCTCTTCTCCAAATGTACAATACTAGCAATTCCATCATTCCGCGACCGTATTCCCGTGATACTTGATAAAGTAACAACATTATGCGGACCGGGAGAGTTAATTGATGTGATAATAACTGAACGTGGGATTGCCATTAATCCTAATCGGAAAGATTTGCTGAACTCCGTAAAAAAATCATCACTTCCAATACGTCCGATAAAAGAGATTCAAAAAGAAGTTTATGAAATTTGCGGCGGCGCACCGGAAAAGCCAAAATTAAATAAGGATAAAATTGTTGCGGTTGTAAAGTGGGTTGATGGAACTGTTCTGGATTCGATTTATAGAATAGAGAACTAAAAATTATTTTTTTTGAGTTTTACTAATCCTCCGCCCATTGTTGTTATCCACACATCGCCATTTTTATCTATAGCAGACGAAGTACAATGTTTAACGTAAAGCCCATACTCAAAAGTATTGAACCACTTGATCTGTTTTGTTTCGTTGTAAATCACCAATCCTTCTTTTGATGCAATCCAAATATTATTATAACTGTCAACATTAAATGAAACTACTTCAAGAGGAAATTGTAATGGTAAATTAATTTTTTCCCAATTAGAACCGCCAAATTTTGTTAAAGCGCTCATTGTCCCGGCTTTAGGATTTCCTAAATGAAATGCCCAGAGGTTTCCTTTATTATCAGAAGTTAAAGCAGGGATATAGTTAGAAATTGTCGGGTCTAAATTCATTGCAAGACTAGTATAGGAAGTCCAGCTATTATTACTGAATTTGACAACACCAAAATTATTTGTACCAAGCCAAAGACTGCCGTTTTTATCTGACGCTATACAATTAATCCAATTTTCAGGCATTCCGGAAGATGTATTAAAGAGTTGGAAAGTAGAATTATTATACTTCACTAATCCAGAAACAGTACCAATCCAAATATTCCCATATATGTCCTCCTCTAAAGCATTCACTGTATTAGAAGGTAATTTATTATCTAAGGTTTGCCAAGTCATGCCATCAAAAACCGATAGACCATTTGCGGTGGCTACCCACAAACGGTCTTTGCTATCTATTAACAAATCGAGAATCATTTTACTTTTTATAATTCCCGTGTTCTCAAAAGATGTCCAGTTCTGACCGTCAAACTTCATCAAACCGTGATCAATTGAACCGATCCATTTGTTATTATATTTATCAATAACTACTTTGCTTAAAACATCGCTAAATATTTTTGTGTTTATGGTTCTGTAATCAACACCACGTGTAGTGTCATTTAAGTCCCGACTTACTTTAATGAACTGCCCGCCTCCAATTTTCATATTTACACTGTCATCTCTGCAACCGCTTCTTTTGAACTTAACTTCTAAATTACCGGGGTAAACTTTATTGATAACAGCAGGTGTAATTTTGCCTGTCGGCTGATCATTTAAATAAATACTGGCACCGGACGGATTGCTCATAATAAATATTTTACCGTTATCTATATGAGTAGCCTCAACTATCCCTGTGAAAACTTCTTTATCACAACCTTGAATGAGAATAAATAACAAAAATATTATAAATATTTTTTTTTGATTTCATTATTAACATATCAAAAGCTCAAAGCTGGTGTAAATCTAAAAAATCCGATATAATCATGAGAAAATCTAATCACATAAAAATTTTGGACATAAATTCCAAATACTTCAAATTTACCTTGAATAATAGAATAATCAGCTTCAGCAAGTTTGACTGAATATGAACCACTTATATGTATAGTTGCAATGGAATGACAGTTTTCTTTGATTGGGTTTTTAGAAATTTCCTTTCTTTAATTTTTCTAAACCACCTCCATAGGTTGCTACCCATAGATCCCCTGATTTATCAATTTGAACACTTTTAATATGGTTCGAAAGAATTCCGGCATTATTCGAATTGAAAACTAATAATGCATTTCCGGTTTTGTATTTTCCAAGACCATTATCAGTACAAAACCATTTGAAATTATCTTGATCAACTTCTATTGATTCAATCTTGTCATTTGGTATTCCTATTAATTCTACTATGCTCCATCTGACCCCATCAAATTTTGTGATTCCGCCAAGATAGCCTAACTTATCATGAGGCAAATGACCAACCCATATGGCTCCATCTTTATCAACAGCAATAGTTTTTATTATGTCACCTATTTTTTTCCCTAGCTGCATATTAGACATATTCCAGCGCGCCCACTTACTACCGTCGAATATAGTGATCCCAGAGGAGAATTGACCAATCCAAATTTTTCCATCATTCGAGATTGATAACGCTGTTACGAAATTTTCTGTTATTCCGGAGTTATTCGTACTGAAAGTTTGCCAGTTCACTCCATCAAACTTTACTAATCCAGATTGAGTACCTATCCAGACATTTCCTAACACATCAAACGCAAATGAAGTTACATTGGGATCAGGGATGTGACTGCTCAAATCAGTTAATTCATTACCAGTTAAAAGATATAAACCATTTGTAGTCCCAATCCATAATTTATTTTGTAAATCCACTCCTAATGTGTTAATTATATTAGTTTTTAATTGAGAGTTATCCTGATTATAAATCTTCCATTTTTTATTGTCGAATCTGACCAATCCATCAGCAGTTCCAAACCATTTAACATCTTGCTGGTCTACAGTCACGTCATACACAAAATTATTCGGCATAGGTGAATTATGAACGGTATAATTAACCCACTTCGAAGTGTCTTCAAGAGTCATCGTGACTTCAGAGGCTTCACCGCCATGAAGTGCAACAGTTGCACTATCGCTTCGGTACTGAGGGAAAGAAAATTTTACTTCATAATATTCTGGTAATAATCCTGTTATTGTATACGGAGTTCTGTGATTGATATCAGAATCATTTAAATAAATTTTTGCATTATTAGGTAGAGAGTTACAAACTATTTTTCCTAGCTGGCCAGGATTGTTAGTATAATCAATAAAGACGCTAGTGATTTGCCCGTCAACAGCACTCACATTAATTAATGTATCTTTATATAGACCTACTCTTAATTTTATATCCTGAGCACCAGTCTTAAGCCATATCAAAGTATCTGGAGTAATCTGCCCGGTGTTACGACCACTTAAATAAATTTTAGCTCCTGAAGGATTGCTCGTAATAAAAATTTTACCGTTCTCTACTTTAGCGGACTCAACTATTCCTGTGAAAACTTCTTTATCACAACCTTGAATGAGAATAAAGAATGAAAAAATTATTAATATTTTTTTTGATTTCATTATTGACATATTAAAAACTCAACGCCGGTTCAAATCCATATGATCTGATATAATCCTTAGAAAATCTGATCACATAAAAGTTACGAACGTAAATCCCAAATACTCCAAATCCACCTTGGATATTAGAATAGTCTGTTTCATCAAGTTTAGTAGAATATATATCGCCAGACCTTGCAGTTGCATTGTAATACATGCTTAAATTATCATCCAACGATAGTAATTCAATACCACAAACTAATATTTGAATTTGGCTTTTGTCTTCAACTTCTTCGGAAAGTAATTTCATAGCGGTATTAACCGTCTGCAAATCAACTGAATAAGATAATGTGCTGAATGGTTTAGAATAAACGGGTTCCATTTTCCCATCAATATTAACATATGATAAAGGTATTGTGTATATATAGCGAGTTTGCCTGTTGTTATTCTTGTAATAATAAATGCCTAGTCTTGCAACGAACACCGGATCTTTTCGATTTGTATTCCAAACAAATCTGACAAAATTCTGACCCGGAGTTGGGATTAATGTGTCCGTCTTTATACCGCTGAAAGTAACAGACGAAGGTACTGCTGCAGAAGATGATAAGCGTTTCCCGTTAGGCAATAATGCTTCGATTTCTACTTTTGTATTTGTTTTTGGTTTAAAATTACTTGTATAATAAACTGAGTAAGGAGTTTTATAATTATCTCCAGCCGGTCGAATGAGGGTGGAATCTTTTAAGATGACAACATCATCATTTCCATTCCAAATTCTGATTACTGCATTCTTAATTGTCGGGTCATTTGTATTAGAATAAGGATTGAAATCTGGAGTAACATAATTTTTGGTTAGATATGAAACTTGAAAATTGGTATCGGCTCTTATAACACAATTTAAAACGTACTTCTCTTTAAACTCACCATATGGATTTAGACTATCTTCACAAGAATAGACTAGGATTAACGATACAACAGATAATAAAATAAAGAAACGTTCTTTCATAATTCCACACTAATTGTTGCAGTTGGAAGAAATGGAAGCATATCCACCCTTTCACCTGTGTCTCTCTTGAAATAAAAAATATTGTGTCGATTGTAAACATTTATCACACTTATATCCATATGAAAAGAGAAGGGTTCTATTTTGAATTTCTTTGAAATTGTAAAATCGAGACGGTGATAATCCGGCAATCTTCCTAGGTTCTGAATCAAAAGGATAGAATATGGATTTCGGGGATCAAATCGATCCCATTGTGAAAAGATATTATTAAAATAATATTTATCGTAATAACCCAATAGTTGAGTAAAAGGTAATCCAGAATTATATGACCAAACTGTGCTGGCAGACCATCCTTTCCCAATGTTCAGATCTAAGGATAGATTTACTGTATGCCTAATATCATATCTTGGGTAATATCGTAATCCATTCACCTCTTTGTATGCATGAGCATAAGTATAAGATGCTGTAAAATTGAAAGGATCAGGACTAATCTTTGTTGATACTTCAATACCATAAGATTCTCCCTTGCCAGAGA
>JAKAMS010000176.1 GCA_021812745.1 Bacteroidota bacterium
CTATTCTTACCGGGCGGACCGATTGATACCGGCTGGACATTTTACATTCCATACAGCGTAAGATCAACAACAAATGTTTCGATGGCACTCTTTGCGGCTTTTGTACTCGGCTTCTCTTCAATTTTAACCGGCTTGAATTTTATTACGACAGTTCACAGAATGCGCGCACCGGGCATGGGTTTTTTCAAAATGCCTTTATTTGTTTGGGCAACTTATGCAACAGCTTGGATTCAAATTCTTGCAACACCGGTTATTGCATTAACAATTTTGTTAGTAATTCTAGAACGGACATTCGGCGTAGGAATTTTTGATCCTGCTCTTGGCGGCGATCCGATTTTATTCCAACACATGTTCTGGATTTATTCCCACCCGGCTGTTTATATAATGATTTTACCGGCAATGGGGGTTGTTTCGGAAATAATTCCAACATTTGCCAGAAGAACAATTTTTGGCTATAAGGCAATTGCAATGTCGTCATTAGCAATTGCGTTTGTCGGTTATCTTGTTTGGGCGCATCATATGTTTTCAAGCGGAATGAGCGACACAGCACGATGGATCTTTTCATTGCTTACATTCATTGTTGCTCTTCCAAGCGGAGTAAAAATATTCAACTGGGTTGCAACAATGTACAAAGGTTCTATAGATCCGCAAACCCCATTCTTGTGGGTGATGAACTTTATCTTTTTATTCTCTATTGGAGGATTGACCGGATTGGTACTCGGTTCACTTGCTACCGATATTCATCTTACTGATACATATTTTGTCGTTGCGCATTTTCATTATGTAATGTTTGGCGGAACCGGGACAATTTTCTTTGCAGCACTCCATTATTGGTTTCCTAAAATGTTCGGGAAAATGTATAACAAGAAGTTTGCAAATATTGCGGTTGTAACTTATTTCATTGGTTTTAATATGCTTTACTTTCCAAAGTTCATTATGGGATATATGGGAATGCCGAGAAGATATTACGATTATCTCCCGCAGTTTACGCCATATCAAAGAATTTCTACCTTTGGTTCATGGATTTTAGCCGGCACAATTTTCTTTATAATAGGTTATTTAATTCACGCCTTGAAATATGGGAAGAAGGCAACATCTAATCCTTGGGGCGGTGTAACGTTAGAGTGGCATATTCCTTCGCCGCCGCCGCTTGAAAATTTTGAAACGATTCCTACAATCACTCATGAACCATACGATTTCAGTCAGTTGAAGGAGATGAAGGATGAGTAATCATTCAGAAAGTGCAGTTCATCAAATTCATCGGGATGATGTTGGCGCAAAGATGGGAATGTGGCTTTTCCTTTTTACCGAAGTTCTTCTTTTCGGCGGAATGTTTTTAGTTTATGCAGTCTACCGTTACCAATATCCTTCTCAATTTCATATTGCAGCTATGGAATTAAACACAGCAATGGGAACTTTCAATACTATAATTCTATTAACAAGCAGTTTAACAGTTGCGCTTTCAATTGCCGCTCTTCATAATGGAAAGAAAATTCTATCGCTAATTCTTCTTTCTGCTACGTTGTTATTTGCGTTGATATTCATGGTTGTAAAATATTTTGAATGGACAACGAAGATATCTCACGGAATTTATCCCGGATCGCCTGAACTTTTAGCTAAACCTAACGGACAAATTCTTTTCTTCGGGTTGTACTATGTGATGACAGGTCTTCATGGTCTTCACGTTTTAATTGGGATGGTAGTAATCGCATTTATGATAGTCTTTATCGCAAAAGATAAAGTAACAGCAGATAATTATGTCAAACTGGAAAACTCCGGTTTGTATTGGCACCTTGTAGATTTGATCTGGATCTTCTTATTCCCACTTTTCTATTTAATTCAGTAAGGAAATTTTAATGAGCGGAGATAACAAACAACATATAGGTTACGGTACATACATTTTAGTATGGCTGGCGCTTCTTGCCTTTACTTCGATTACAGTAACTGTAGCGGGCGTGAATCTTGGACGGTACACTTTATTCATTGCCTTATCAATAGCTGCTATAAAATCTGCGCTCGTTATTAATATATTTATGCACATAAGACTAGATGAGCCGATCTTTAAAGTGTTCTTAGCAATAAGCGGCGCTACGTTACTAATTATCTTTCTACTAACGTTTTTCGATTATATCTATCGCTGAGGAATATAAATGGGAATATCTCCTACAACACATGCTGAGTCGGTTGATTTCGTGATGTTATATATTGTAGCCATTTCTGTTGTTCTACTTGTCGGGATTACAGCAACGATGGTTTATTTTGTTTTCAAATACAATAGAAAGAAGGGGCACGCACCGGTAGACATTCATGGTAATCTTCTTCTTGAAATTATATGGATACTTATACCAACATTGCTGGTTCTTTCAATGTTCTATTTTGGCTATACAAGTTTTAGAGAAACAAGAGAAATTCCGGATAATCCTTTTGTCGTAAAAGTTACTGCGCGTATGTGGCATTTTAGTTTTGAATATGCAAACGGTAAAAAGACAGATACACTTTACGTTCCCATAAATACAGCAATAGATTTGGAAATGCAGTCAGTTGATGTCAATCATGCTTTTTACATTCCTGCTTTTAGAATTAAGGAAGATATTATTCATGGCAAAACAAATCATTTGTATTTCACTCCAAAAGAGATTGGAGATTACGATGTTGCTTGTGCTGAGTATTGCGGTTTGAATCACTCGGCAATGTATACAAAAGTAAAAGTTATTAACGATGATCAATTTACAAAATGGTATGGCGGAAGTTGGCAGCCTGTTAAAGCTAAAATACCGAAAGAATAGAGAGTGAGTTATTGGAATTTTTGAAAAAACATATAGCAATAATTTTAGAACTTGGAAAGGTTAGAATTACTTTCTTTGTTGCTTTTTCAACATCAGTAGGGTATTTGTTTCATTCGGGAAAGTTTGAGCCGGCTCTGATTTTTTGCGTAATAGGAGTCTTTCTACTTTCGTGCGGTTCATCGGCAATCAATCATTATCAAGAAAGATTTTCTGATGCTATGATGGAAAGAACAAAAGGGAGACCAATTCCTTCTGGAAGGATTTCTGGACGGTATGCGGTTATAGCATCAGTTTTATTAGTTGTTATTGGATTAGGAATAATTTATTTCTCTTCAAATGTAACGGCATTATTGCTCGGTGTTGTAGCGTTGATTTGGTATAACGTTATCTATACTCCTTTGAAAAAGAGATATGCATTAGCTGTTGTTCCGGGATCAGTTATCGGTGCTCTTCCGCCTATGATCGGATGGGTTGCATCCGGCGGTTATGTTTTTGATAAAGAGATTTTGGCATTAGCGTTTTTCTTTTTCATCTGGCAAATACCTCATTTCTGGCTGCTGTTAATGATACATAATAAAGACTACGAGAAAGCAGGATTCCCAACACTCACAAAAATATTTAATGATATTCAATTAGGCAGAATTACATTTGTTTGGATCGCTGCTCTTGCAACAAGTTGTTTGCTAATTCCATTCTTATCTTTTTCTTCAAGCATCTATTCAATGATCATGATGTTCATTCTTGGTGCTTGGCTGTTGTGGAAAACTAGACCGATTCTTTCAGAATATCTGGAACGGTTAATTTTTAGAAAAGCATTCCTAAGAATAAACTTTTATGTACTTGCTGTAGTGGTTATAATTTCATTAGACAAAATTATTTTTTAAAGATTTTTAATCGGTTACATTATGGATTTATTAGATAATTCGGTTTTGCCTCAATCGGCACATCACATGGTGTTGCTTAGATATCTGCTGTCGCTGACATTCATTCTTTTCTTTCTGTACGCGAGCGTTTTGTTCGGCTCGCTGCTTTACTCATTATATTTTAGGAGAAAAGGAGAAAAGTCGGGTGAAAAAAAATACAAACGTTTTTCTAAAGAACTGATTGACCAAGTTACCTTTAATAAGGTAATAGCAATTGCATTTGGAGTTGTTCCGCTTTTAAGTGCTGTATTTGGTTATGCTCAGCTTTTGCACAACAGCGGCTTAAATGTTCCAGAATTTTTACTGCTTGCTCTTCTGTTATTGATAATAGCTCTACTATTCGTCTACACATACAAATACACATTCCATCTAAAAGAAATTTTTCAGTTTGCTGAAGAGAAAAATGAAAAAAGCCAAAACGAAAAGGAATTGACTGAAGAAATATCATCTTATTACTCAAAGACTGGAAGACTGCATAAACAAAGCGGTCTTTATGCGCTCCTATTTTTGACTGTTACTGTTTATCTTTTCTTGAGTACAGTCCAACTTGCATCGGATACAAATAGATGGGAAAGCGGTAATAATCTATTAGGACTAATTTTCTCGTTTTCAGCTTTGATTGATTTTCTTCAATTCATAGCCGCTGCTTTTTCTGTTACATCGGCGTTAGTTTTATATCTTCTGTTCAAAACTAATAACGGGAATGAACATGACGATATTTATAAATCTTTTGTGAAAAATTTTAGTTTGCGTTCCGGTTTGATTTCCACTTTAATATTATCTCTTATTATTGTTCTGAATGTTGTGATAAGTCCGGTAAACTTTCTTTCATTTGATTACTTCGGAGTAGTGCTAGTATCGCTAATTCTTCTTTTGCTGACCGCTAGTATTTTTTACCAGATGATAAAGGATCCTTCAATTAATTATAGCACTTTTCTAATTGTTCTATTGGTGTTTGTATTTTTGTCTTTAGTTGTCAAAGATCAGTTAGCTTTTGATAACTCTACAAAGATGCAGACTGCAATTCTTGTTAAGGAATACGATTCATACGAAAAGAAAATTCAAGAAGAGATGGGAGTTAGTACGCCTATAAGCGGCGCTGATATCTATAACGGAAGATGTATTGCCTGCCATAATTTCGATAAAAAAGTTGTTGGACCTCCGTATAATTCTACTTTACCCAAATATGAAGGCAAGAGAGATCTTCTTGTAAAATTTATACTTAATCCCGTTAAAGTAAATCCCGATTATCCACCTATGCCTAATCAAGGATTAAAACCGAAAGAAGCGGAAGCTATTGCAGATTACCTTTTAAAAACTTACAAGAAGTAGAAGAAGTATTTCCTCTTTAGAAAGATAATTCCTCGGCAGTTGCAACTGAGGTTTTGATCTAACCTTATTCTGAGTACAAATAAAACTTAGAACTAAGTAGATTTATTCAATTCAGCCGGAAATACTCTAAACAAAATCAACTAAAGACCGATAATTAATGAATGATTGTTGGAATATATTGTTTCGCTTAGTTGTTAAATTAATTTATTTTCACTTCGACAATAAGTTGATGTTTCTATTCTAAAGTAGGATTTGTGGAAAATAAAAAAACATTGCTTTTGGTGGAAGATGATGAACTTTTAGCGATGACTGAAACCCGTTGGCTAAATAAAGCGGGTTACCAGGTAATACATGTTGTTAACGGTGAAAAATCAATCGAGTTTGTCCGAGAAGGCAAATATCCAATCGATTTGATTCTAATGGATATAAATCTTGGCAGTGGTATAGACGGGACAGAAGCTGCTCAAGAAATACTTAGAGATCATGATATACCGTTATTATTTCTTTCTTCTCGCACTGACCATGAAATTGTTGAAAAAACAGAACGAATTCCATCTTACGGCTACGTTGTAAAAAATCCCAATGATTCTGTACTACTTGCTTCAATTAAAATGGCCTTAAAGCTGCATGATGCCGGCAAAGAATTAAGAAAAAAAGAAAAAGCTTTGACAGAAAATCATGCACGATTAAGAATGTCTGAATTTGAATCCCAATCCAAATCTGAAAATTGGCGGCTCTCTGGGTTTGCAGAATTAAAACAGGTTGAAGAGAGATTAC
>JAKAMS010000177.1 GCA_021812745.1 Bacteroidota bacterium
TGAAACAGATACGCAATATGTTTGATTGGATCTACTGAAATTGTTTTTGCACCAGCCATCGTAGTAACTTTTGCAACTACGGTATATTTATCTGGTGAATCCTGATGAACAATCGTAACACTGCTGTCGCGTCCAGCAGGTATATAAATTAATTTCTCAGATGGATCATATCCAAGAGCGTCAACACCATCACCGTTAGGAATTGTAGCAACAATTTTGCCGGTAGCGGCATCAACAACTGCTGAATTTTTTCCGCATCCGGAAAAGATCCGATTTGTTTTACGGTCATAGGCAATTCCAGTTGGACCTTCACAAGGAGAAAGCGGCCAAGATGCAAGCACTTTCATTGTCTTGGCATCAATAACTTGAATGGTACTTTTACTTTCATTATTAACGAATAGTTTTCCTTTGCCGTTACTAGCAGCACCCTCGGGCGCATTGTCTTCCAGTTCTGCTTGTCCGGTTATCGCACCCGTTTTAGGATCTAGTGCTGTAGCAGTACCAGGTCTGCTGTGGTTTGTAAGAATTATACGATCCGAAAATTCATCATACATAATTCCATCCAATCCGCCAGCCGGAATTTTTATTTTTTTAATTACAGAAAGTGTTTTAAGATCGAACATAGAGACTGTAGAATCGCCGCTATTAGTCGTAAACCCGTGATTGTATTTTTTAACTAAAGTAATTCCGTGAGTACGTGGGGTCTCGGGAATATCTCCTATTACAGTACCCTTATTTCCATCAAGCACCATCACATGAGTACCGCGCGAAACAAATACTCTTCCGGTGCCAGGCTCTGCTGTTAGATAGTCAGTGCCACCTTCACCGCCAATACTGTATTTTTTTACTTTAAAGTTCTGTGCATCAATGCTGCCGATGAAATTTATACCGATCAGCATAACTAAAACGAGAATTAAAAAATTTTTCATTTTGATCTCCATTTAATTAATCATTTTAGAAGATAGAATTACTCCGTTGCCCAAATAACTTTTGAAATTTGCATTAGTATCTTTTTCCCTTTTGCGGCAACCGCTAGTTATAAGTTAGTCACTAAATCTGTGAATATTCTGAAGTTGTAATTCCCGTAAAACTTTAGGACTGATTTCATTATAGCTGATAATCATGCAAAAATGTGTTCAATAATTATTTCTAGTTTTGAATCCGGATTATCAATTTATTTTTGCGGCTTTTCATCTTTCTTCTTCTCATTATTGCTGCGAGGAACTGCCAATACATTGTTCTTAACATTGCGCTCATACTTTTCTATTCTGTTGCGGATTGGTTCAGGTACAACAACTTTGTTAATTTCTCTCTCCTTTAGTTTAACAGGCTCCTTTGTTATCGGCACATTCTCAATTTTCTTACCAATCCTATTTTCAATTTCTTGCTTAATCGGAGGTTTTGTAATTACCGGTGATTTGCTCTCCTTAAGCGGAACTAAATATACATTAGGAACATCTTTTCCCGGAGAGGAATTTGTTGTTCTATCTCTTTTATTCTCACCGGCAGATTTATTTTCTCTAACGCTTGGAGGCGAATAATTTCTTTCACCAGAATTTCTCGTATGGCTGTATGTTTGACTTATCTCTCCGATATTCTCATCGGTGAAATGATCTTTTGTAACGACATGCCAATGCCGACGTTCACTTTCTTCCCATGGGTTTCCATAGTTAACGCCGCGCGGAGGTATGGGTGCCCAACAGATATAATCATCTTTCTGATACCACTGAACTACCGCCGGAGACCATTCAGTATTTGATGGAATCCAAACCCAACCTTGAATAAAATCGTCATACCAATTTCCGTAATGATAAACTATCCATCCAAACGGTTCATAAGAAACCCAAACCCAATCGTTGCCGGAACGGATCCAATGACCATTATGAAATGGTTCCCAATCTGGCGCCACAAATGGTTTCCAAACTCGTCCATAGTTTGGTATTTCAACCCACTGACCATAATTATTTAATTCGTCTACATTGAATGCCTGAGGAGTATCAATACTTTGACTTTGATTTTCAAATGAAGAAGAGGCACATCCGATGAATATAATGTTTGTGAAAACCAGCAACACTAAAATTTGGTTTATAGCTTTAAATGATTTCCTGATATCTATTTTCATATTCTGCCTCCTGACAAATCCTTTAATTCATGTTCTCACAAAAACCGCTTTACTATAGTTAATAAATAAATTTTAAAAAAACGTTTTGTTTTTTCTTTATCTCTCTTAGAATTATACATATACTTTCTTCTATAGTTCCTATGAAATTAGGTCAGCTAATTCATTCTGAAAAGGGATACAATGCCAAACAAATGAAATGTATTCGGAGCAGCATGGCTTGTGAAGATCAAAACTCATCAAGCTGAGAGACAAAATAAAGTAATTGGCCATAAACATTCTTCACAATATAGTCCGCAAGTTTTACAATAGTGCTTTGGTCCACTTCTACATTTTTTGAAGAATCATACGAGACAAAAATGTTATCATCAAAAGATGGTTCAATATATTTCATTGACCACACCAAAGTTGAATCTTTCAGATCATATATTAAAGGTGTTGCGCTGAATGTCTGCTGGTCTGGTGATATACCGTCTTTTAGAACAACATAAGTGTCAATTGACTGAATAACATTATTCCACACAGAAGCATGCGCTAAATCAATTAGAAAACCACGCTTTCCGTTTGAAATAACAGTTGTATCTAATCCAAAAGAAGAATCAATATCTGCCAGAGAAGTTTCTGCCCAGAATAGCGCCTTTACAATACGCTTTTCATGCGGAGAAAATTTAGTATTGATTGTATACCAGTCTTCGTCGCCGTCTTGAATAAATTTGGGAACAACCCGTTCATCCTGTACCCAAAGTTGAATGCTAAGAATTCCATTCGATATTCTACCGCCGGGTTCACTTCCGTTTTCGTCATGCCCGGTTGACGGAAGCGCAATTTCTTGTTCTAAAAAATTATCACTCTGGTTAATAAACTCTGATTCAGAATAAACAGCAACTGCATTTGAATACACAAAAAGAACAAACCGCAAATGACTTAACTGCAAAAGGCTTTCAGAACTGCCTATCTGTAGTCTGCTATGAAACGGAGGAACCATTGCAATATATTTTTTTGTTTGCGCCTCACTCTTCTGCGCTGTAACAAGCAGTAGCACATTGAGAACTATAAACAAAAGACTACAGCGTTTTAACATAAACTTTTTACTCCGCATACTCTTCCAATGCAAGTTCAATAAAATATATCGCTAACCGTTCTAATAGCCTCTAGCAGCAACCTTCTCCAAATCCGCCTTTATCATTATCTTTATCAATTCTTCAAATTTAACTTTGGATTCCCATCCTAATACTTTCTTTGCTTTGGATGGATCGCCGATTAACAGCTCAACTTCGGTAGGACGATAATATTTCGGATCAATTTCTATAATAACATCCCCGGCTTTCACTTTACATTGCTCGCTTTTTATTTTAACACTAATCTCTTTTTCATTCAGCGACTTAACGATTCCGAATTCTTTTTCTCCGCTTCCTTTCCATCCAATCTCAATTCCAAGTTCTTTGAAAGTCAATTCGCAAAATTCGCGGATAGTATGGGTTTCTCCTGTTGCAAGGACAAAATCTTCTGCATTATCATGCTGTAGAATTCTCCACATTCCCTCACAATATTCCGGTGCGTAACCCCAATCTCTTTTTGAATCCAAATTTCCCAAACTCACATTTTTCTGATAGCCCAGAAATATTCTTGCTGCAGCACGTGTAATTTTACGTGTAACAAAAGTTTCGCCCCGGCGCGGCGATTCGTGATTAAATAATATACCGTTACACGCAAATAAATTATATGCTTCTCTATAATTCTTTACTATCCAGTAGCCGTATAATTTTGCCACTCCGTACGGAGAACGGGGGTAAAATGGAGTCGTTTCCGTCTGCGGTATTTCCTGCACTTTGCCATATAACTCTGAAGTTGAAGCCTGATAAAATTTTGTCTGCTTACCTAAACCGACTTCCCTAATTGCATCTAAAAATCGTAATGTTCCAAGCGCGTCTACCTGTGCAGTATAATCCGGTATCTCGAATGAAACCTTTACATGGCTTTGTGCTGCAAGATTATAGATTTCATCCGGCTCTATATAATTAAGAAGACGATTCAGATTGCTGGTGTCAACCAGATCTCCATGGTGAAGAAATAATTTTTTATCCAGTATCTCCGGATTATTATAGAGATGATCAATTCTTCCCGTGTTGAAAGAACTGCTCCTTCTTATAATGCCGTGAACCTCATAGCCCTTCTCTAGCAGAATCTCGGTTAAGTAACTTCCGTCCTGCCCAGTAATTCCGGTGATTAATGCTTTTTTCATAACTCAAGTAAAAAGTGTAAAGTTAAAAGTATAAAGTGATTTAGATATTTTTTGAAACTTTATAACAAATTGATCCGAGGATTTTTTTTTAATTCTTCTGATTCCATCAGTAATATATTTAATTCTTTCGAATTATTACCAACAGCATTTAATATTCTTAACCAGAAATTTGATTCCCTCATCTCTTTCAATGATACAAAAACTTTATTTCTAAAATCAGCTTTTGATGATGCGCCCTGCGATTCTTCATAATTTGCGGGAGAAGAAGTGGCAGATTTAATAAGTTGATAAATAATAATATTGCTTTCGGTTGATTTCTTTAATGTCCGGCAATAAATAATAACATTAACAGCAAAATTAAAAAGTCTTTCTGATAAATCATGTTCCATCGGAATTCACCCCTAATTCCTTTTATTTTTTACATCTTACATCTTACTTTTTACTTTCTACTTTTAACTTGTTTGCTACAAACCATTCGTATGTCTTTTTAATCCCCTCTTCAAGCGAGGTCGAATGTTTCCATCCTAAATGGTGCAGACGCGTTACATCAAGAAGTTTTTTGGGAGTGCCGTCCGGTTTTGAAGAATCATATTTTATTTTTCCCTTATAACCTACTGTCTTCCTAATCAGTTCGGCTAGATTAGAAATGGTAAGGTCTTCTCCGGTTCCGATGTTTATATGCGTGAGATCATTATCGTATAAATCACTTGCGTTGATTTTATCCATAAGAAATAATAGTGCATTGGCTAGATCATCAACGAATAGAAATTCACGGTACGGTTTGCCTGTTCCCCAAATCTCAACTGAATCTGAATTATTCAATTTCGCATCATGAAACTTTCTCATAAGCGCCGGCAGGACATGTGAAGTTTCAAGATTAAAATTATCGTTGTAACCGTATAGATTTGTCGGCATGACAGAATAAAAATTGGAACCATACTGCTTATAGTAACTTTCGCAAAGTTTAATTCCTGCAATCTTAGCTATCGCGTACGGTTCGTTTGTATATTCAAGATAATTGGAAAGAAGATATTCCTCTCTAAGCGGCTGCGGCGCCATCTTCGGATATATGCACGAACTGCCGAGAAAAATTAATTTCTCAACTCCGTTTTGATATGCCGAATTAATAATATTAGATTCGATCATCAAATTGTCGTAAAGGAATTCAGCGCGGTATCTGCTATTTGCTAATATTCCTCCGACTTTAGCTGCGGCTAAAATGACATAATCCGGTTTTTCTTTTTGAAATAGATTTTCTACTTTCAATTGATTTTTCAGATCAAGTTCATCAACGGTTCGCAGAAGAAAATTTTCATATCCGGCACTTTGTAATTGCCTTAGAATTGCGGAACCAACCATCCCCTTGTGACCGGCGATGTATATTTTTTTATTCTTGTCCATGGTCAATTAGAAATGATAAATGTAATATTATAAATTCT
>JAKAMS010000178.1 GCA_021812745.1 Bacteroidota bacterium
CAAAGTGTTTAAGAAAATTAAAATCCTTTTCAATGAATTTGCAAAGAATATGGTTTATGTCTCTGATCCGCGCTCTGATGTTGAACATGTTCAATTCCCAAATGAAACAATAAAACTAAAAGGCGGCGACTGCGATGACTTTAGCGTATGCTTTTCTTCTCTGCTTGAATCAGTCGGCATTGAAACGGCTTTTGTAGATTACAGAAATCCGGACGGCGTTAGCCATGTTAACCTTCTCGTAAATACCGAACTGAAACCGGAACAAAGCAGTTTAATTACAAATAATGATAAAAAGTTTTTTATCAGAAAAAGTTCAAACGGAATAGACCAAGTATGGATTCCGCTTGAAACAACTTCTCTAAATAACTTCGATACTGCTTGGTCGGTTGCATCGGACAAATTTGAAAAAGAAGCTTTAGAACAATTAGGACTCGCAAAGGGCAAAGTCGTAATTGTTGATTTTTAACTCATGAGGTTATTATGAAAAAAATAGTTTTTATTCTACTTGCTCTTACAGTAAATATTTTGGCACAAGAATATACAGTTGAAAAAATAAGCGGCAATGTTAAAGCTTTGATAGGAACAAGTGAGAATTGGACTAAAGTTGTTGTCGGTCAAAAATTGAACGGCTCTGATTTAATTACTACCGATGAAAAATCTTTTGTCCAGCTCGCGGGTAAAGAGAACCGGTTTATTCTCAAAAGTAATTCTGCTCTCGGATTAAACTCAATCAAGAAAATGAGTCTCAATGAACTGTTGCTCGCTCTTGCTATGGAAGAAATCCGAGATGTACCAAAAACAAAAGGTAACCAGCTTACTCGCAACACGGCTATTTACGGAAGTGAAATCACAGCAAGTAAACCAGTGTCAGTGACGGCTAATGATATTGGTCTTAAAAAGATTAATGGTGCTAAACAATTAGCGCAAAATGGATTTACAGAATCTGCCATCCTTGTTGCGAAAGAAACTTTTAGAAAATATCCCGAGACAAAAAGACAAATTGGCGATAGGATTTACTTTGCAGATTTGATGATCAAGTTAAATTTGATGAATGAAGCCGAAACAGAACTCAACCTGGTCTCCGAACAGACATTAAGTGGTCAAGATAAAAAAGAAGTAACGGCGAGATTAGATAGAATAAAAGAAGCTAATCTAAAAAGATAGCTGCTGCCCGAATTTATGTTCATAGTTACAAAACTTTCGGACAAAATTCGCTTCTATTCTTTTGCTTCTTATTTGGCCCAACACAGCGTTCCTCTATATGTGATTAAAGAATTATTATGTCTTGAAGATTTGATAATACTTAAACCTGCCGCCTTTTTCCGGTGGTTTATAGTCACCTTACGCTGAGTAACAAAAAATAATCCGTGTGTCATTTTTTTGCGATTGGTTTTTCTAAACTGTTCTCGTCAGAATCTACCATTAATAACATTTTAATTCCTTTTATTAAATTTATATTTTAATAAAATTCTCCGGCATTTGCACAGCAACCACTTTGCCGCGTGCACAAATTTCTTTATTAGCAGAGACTGAAATTTCAGAAACTACTTTTCTTCCTTTAATCTCAACTATTTTTCCTCTTAACTCAAGTTCAACGCCTAATGGGGTAGGGCGAAGAAAATCTACTTGAAGCGATGCAGTTACAAAACGGAATGGCGGTAAAGTATCCGGTTCCCTTCCTTCAGCACGATAAGAAGCTAATGCGGCAGTACCGGTTCCGTGGCAATCAATTAGTGAAGCAATTAATCCGCCATAAACATATCCGGGAATTGCAATGTGATACGGTTTTGGATTATATCTTGCAATGGTTTCGTTACCGTCCCAAAAGCTTTTTATTTGATGACCGTGCTCGTTTAATCTTCCGCAACCGTAACAATAGCTTAATTCAACGGGATAATAATCTTGAATCGCCTTTAATTCCATTTTATAACCTTTATAATGTTTTTTAAAATTCTTTACATATGAAAAATATACTTTGAATTGCGGAAATATGCTGAAACTATTTTTACTCCTTTAATAAATCAAATTGAAGAGATAACCAACAATAATTATTCCCACTGCAACTACACCTACAAAAACAAATATCAATTGCAGCTTGAGAACTTTTTTTAGAATTATTGTTTCGGGGAGTGACAAACCGATAACGCTCATCATAAACGCAAGCACTGTTCCAAGCGAAGCACCTTTTTCCAACAATGCTTGCACAATTGGGATTATTCCTGCTGCATTTGAATACATTGGAACGCCAAGCATTACAGCAATCGGGACAGACCACCAAACGCTTTTTCCCATCAAGCCAGCCATAAAATTTTCCGGCACATAACCGTGTATTCCGGCGCCAACAGCAATTCCGGCTACAATGTAAATCCAAACTTTACTTACTATTTCCTTTACTGCATCAATACCGTAAGATATTCTTTGTGAGAAAAATATTTTTTCTTCTTCCTTTTCAAGATGTCCCGCTTTAATTTCATATACCCATGGCTCAACGTACTTTTCTAATTTTAGTCTCCCGATTATATAACCGGAAATCATTGCGATTAGTAATCCGGTTGACATATAAAGTAAAGCTGTTTTCCATCCGAACAAACCGAAAAGGAGAACGAGTGCAACTTCATTTATCATTGGTGCAGCAATTAAGAATGAAAATGTTACTCCAAGCGGAATACCACTTTCTACAAATCCAAGAAAAAGAGGAATCGCTGAACAAGAACAGAATGGAGTTACAATACCAAGTAAACTCGCCAATACATTCCCGGCAAAAAGTTTTTTACCACCAAGTAACTTTCTTGTTCGTTCCGGAGAGAAGTAACTTCTGATTATTCCAACAACAAAAACAATTAATGTAAGAAGCAATAAGACTTTCGGCACTTCAAAAATGAAAAACCAGATTGCATCTGTAAGATGAGCGCCTTTAGAAAGGTTTACAATCTCATAAACCAAAAAGTTTGTGAGGTTTTCAAGATTCAAATAGAGAGTAAGCCACAATGGCAACAACAAAAGCATAAATAGAAATTTGGATTTCTCTTTATTCAATTTATTTGATACTAAATTCATTTTATTCACCAATTAAGGACAGGGGTCGGGAGCTTTAACAGTTCCTTCTTCAACATATTTAAAATATTTTTTCTGAAACCACAATGCAACATTTACCAATCCAATGAGAACCGGCACTTCAACCAAAGGTCCAATTACAGCCGCAAAAGCTTCACCGCTGTTGATTCCGAAGACGGCAACAGCCACTGCAATTGCTAATTCAAAATTGTTGCTTGCAGCAGTGAGAGATAGCGTTGTTGTCTTTGAGTAATCCGCGCCGATCTTTCGCCCCAAATAGAAAGAGATAAGAAACATTATTACAAAATAGAACAGAAGCGGAACTGCTATACGGACCACATCGAGAGGAATTTTCACAATGTATTCACCTTGGAGCGAGAACATAACAATGATTGTGAACAACAATGCAATTAATGTTATTGGATTAATTTTAGGAATGAACTTAGTCTGATACCATTCCTTGTCTTTCAGTTTTATTAACGAAAAACGCGTAATTATTCCCGCTATGAATGGAATACCAAGATAGATAAAAACGCTCTCTGCAATTTGCCCAATTGTTATATCAACTTTGAAAGATTGTAAACCGAACCAATTAGGTAAAACTGTTAAGAATACATAAGCATAAACCGAAAAGAAGAGCACTTGAAAAATTGAGTTGAAAGCCACCAAACCGGCTGCATATTCCGTGTCACCTTTTGCAAGCTCGTTCCAAACGATTACCATTGCAATGCAACGCGCCAAACCAATCATTATTAAACCAGCCATGTAATGCGGGTAATTTTGCAAAAATATTATTGCCAGAAGGAACATCAGTATTGGTCCAATCACCCAGTTCTGAAACAGAGAAAGTGATAATACTTTTACATTACGGAACACATCGCCGAGCTCTTCATACTTTACTTTTGCAAGTGGGGGATACATCATAAGAATCAAACCGATAGCAATAGGTATGTTAGTAGTACTTTCCGGCGAAGATTTAAGTGAATCCCAAAATTTTGCGATCCCCGGAAAGAGATAACCGGAGAAAACTCCAATGAACATTGCAAGAAAAATCCACAGTGTTAAATATCTGTCAAGGAATGAAAGTTTTTTAGTAATTGAACTCATCTTCTTTCCTCTATTCATAATTACTGATTTGCGAACTCGTTCATTAACCAATGCGTTAAAGTAGATTTTGTCGGCAGTTTACCGCTGTGAACTACTTTTCCATTCAGAACTAATCCCGGTGTGCTCATTATTCCGTAACTCATTATGTCTTTATAATCGGTTACTTTTTCTATTTCCGCTTCGATGCCATTTTCAGAAACAACTTCACGGCAAAGTTTTTCTAGATTAATACAATTAGCACAGCCAGAACCAAGTACTTTTATGTTTAGCATTTTTAAATCCTTAAATTTTCTTTGTAGAAATTGTAAAAGTCATTTTTGATTTCATCTCTGATTCTCCTGAACTCCGAAAGAATTTCCTCTTCTGCTCCGGTTGCATCCGCCGGATCTTCAAAACCGATATGCAATTGCTTTCCAACTTTTCCGATAAAAACCGGACAAGTTTCTTTCGCGTTGTCGCATACGGTAATAACGTAATCAAATGATTCGTTTAAGAATTGAGCAACCATTTTGGGATAGTTTTTCGAAATATCAATTCCAACTTCTTTCATTACCTGGATTGCTTTGGGATGAACTTGATTCGATGGATTTGTTCCGGCAGAATAAATTTCCAACGCACTTTCAAACGATTTTAGAAATCCTTCCGCCATTTGACTACGGCATGAATTTCCGGTACATAGTATCAATATTCTTTTCATTTAGTCCTTTTTTATGATTCGCTAATCACCGAATTGTTTAATCAAAAAAAAAATTATATCCCGCAAACTTTAAAACGGTCAACAACTTTAACTTTCTGTTTATCGTTTTCAATCAATTGATTGTCACCTAACCAAAAATCCAACTGGCTTAAAATTGCAGAAATCCTTTGGTCACCCGGTCTCTGGTTTATCAAATAGTTCACCCACTTGCCTTCTCTTTCTTCTAATATAAACCCTTCTTTCTTTAATATGCTAAGATGCTGCGAGACAGTTGAGGCAGCAAGTTGAAGTATATCTGTTATCTCGCATACACAGAGAGGTTTTACCTGAAGCATTTTTAAGATTCGCAGACGGTTTTTATCAGAAAGCGCTTTGAATATATTTGTTGATTCTTTCATAATGTCATTTCGTTGTTGACCGAAATATAGCCTATATAGACAGATCTTTCAAATTAATTTTATAGAATAATATAAAGTGGTGATATGATGGGATACTGCTTTATAAATGAGGAAAAACTAACTTCAAAAAAAAATACTAAACATGCCAAAGCCCTTGGCGCTAGACAAGATTAAAAAAAGTGAAGTTGCCTTTTATAAATTCAGTCATCAAATAAGTGTTTATTTTGATTTTAGTATTTCGACTTCGTGCTCATATTCTAAAACTTTCTGATAAAATTCTTCCGGAAGAGGAACAGATTTCTTTAACACAGGATTTACGTGGGCTAGAACGCCAGCTCCTTCAGCAATAATAATTCCATTATTTAAGTTCTCGATTATGTGTTCAAAGCCAAAGCTGGAATTTTTTATATACGCAATTCTTGTATACACTCGTAATTTATCTTCGAAAAGAGCAGCTTTAAGATAGTTGATTTCATTCCTAACCATATAAAAAGCTGTTCCATCAAGTGCAATTCCTTTTT
>JAKAMS010000179.1 GCA_021812745.1 Bacteroidota bacterium
CAGTATCTTTTTCTTGTTCGAACATCTGAACTCCTGCTTATCTTACTCTGCTTCGATCATCTCACCATCAAAGAAATCTTGGCAGTTTTTGTTTAGTTATACATCAGTTTTTTGTGATGGTATTTTATAGCTATTAGCTTTCAGCAATTAGCTGTCAGCCAAACTTTTAAACTTAGCCATTAAGGCACTAAGTTACTTTATATCATTTTTATTAAGAACATTTTTAATCTTCACTAACAAATAATCCAAATCTTGTTCCGGAGTAAGCGCAGAGTTATCAAACTCAATAGCGTCTTCCGCTTTGCGAAGAGGAGAAACTTCCCGTCCGCTATCTATTCTATCTCTCGTTTCAAGATTTTCTTTTACTTCATCGTAAGTGATTGAAAAATTCTTTTCTTGAAATTCTCTCAATCTTCTTTTTGTACGGACATCAATAGTTGCTGTTAGAAAAACTTTCAGGTCAGCATTAGGAAAAACAACCGTAGTAACATCTCTTCCCTCAGCTACAATATTTCCTTCATCGCCAAGTTTTTTTTGAATCTTCACAAGTTCGGCACGCACTTCAGGAATTTTACTTATGTCGCTTACTTTTGCATTAACTTCGGCACTTCTAATTTTCTCGGTAACCTCTTCATCATTTACAAAAACTCTAGTAATACCATTTTCGAACTTTAACTTAAGATTAATCTCCCGTGCCATATCAATTATAGCGGAAATATCCTCTGCGATTCCTTTTCGGAGTGCAATAAAAGTTATTGCGCGGTACATTGCACCCGTATCCAAATATGTGAATCCGAGCTTTTGCGCAATGTTTTTAGCAGCAGTACTTTTACCGGAACCGGCGGGACCGTCTATTGCTATGATAATTTTCTTTGGCATTTGGCTTGCAAAAATAGGAAAACAAGTTCCCTGCCGCAAATTTAAATTGGTAGAAAATGACCTTTAAGCCAGTATATATCTTTAGAGTGGTTCTAAAAATCCTTTTTTATTGAATTTAACTATGGTTTTCATGACTCTTCCCGTTTCATATTCATTAAATAGGCTCTGTATAAACCACTCAAAACTAAAGTTGGTATAATATCATTAAAGAGATGAGTGTTTTCAAATAAGCGCGAAAAGCCCCCCGTTCCAATTACAATTGGATCTTCATCCTGAAATGCTTCATTAACGATTTTTGTTTTCAATTCTCTAACCATTCCAATTTGCCCGTGATAAAGACCGGATTGAATGCTCTCAACAGTCGACCTTCCAATAACTTCTGTGATCTCCTTAATCTCCACAGTTGGCAACTGAGCGGTTTTATTAACTATAGCTTCCATTGAAATGCGAATACCGGGCAGAATTATTCCACCGAGATATTCTTTCGCTTTGCTTATGACGCAAAATGTTGTAGCTGTACCAAAATCTACAATTATTAAATTTTTATTCGGATAAAGATTTATAGCGGCAACTGCATTTGCTATCCGGTCTGCCCCAACTTCCAAAGGATTCCTGTATTTAATCTTCAATCCGGTTTTTACTCCGGGTCTAAGAAAAAATGGTTCTGTATTAAAATATTTTATACAGCCGCTACCAAGAGAGTGATTTAAATCCGGCACAACACTACAGATAGAAATTCCTGTAATTGCATCCGGATTAATTTTATTTTCTTTTAAGACAGAGCGAAGAAAAATTCCGATTTCATCGGAAGAGAATTGCTGGCGCGAAGTTTTTCGGAATTGTGTTATAATTTCTTCCTCCTTAAAAACGCCGCCGTGAATTTGCGTATTACCCACATCAATACAAAGAATCATTTTATTTGCCTTCAATATCTTTCAGTAAAAATTGTTCCAGATTCCCTGATAACTCTTCAGCAGTAACTACTGAGACAGATTGCATATCTTTATTAAAAATTGTGAAGTTATTTTGAATATTCTCCAATGTTCTATTTGATTGATCGTTCAGCACAACATAATCACTGTGGGAACTATTCATTAATTTTTTGACTGCTCTGTTTCTTTCCCCGCTATCAGAAGTATTTGTGTACTTAAATACAACCAGCAAAACATTTTTATTTTTCGAATATGACTTTAATCTATCGGCAATTTTAAAATTCCGCTTGAGATTGATAACCAGCCGATCATTCTCAGAATCAATTTTTTTATTAACCGGAGGTAATAATTTTTCTCCTTGCAGTTCAATTGTTTCTAAAGAATAATCACTCACCGCCGCGAGATGAATAACACAATCAAAATCATTTTCAGTCAGAATTCGTTCCAGTTTTTGATTCAGATCATTAAAACTCTCAAAAAGAATTTTATTGCAGCCAGATGGAGTTACAGTTACATATTTTGCGAGAAGACAAGTTACGTCGTAACCTTTTTTCGAAAAGTAATCAGCAATTACAGCGCCTGTTCTTCCTGTGCTTAAATTGGTGATGAACCGAACTTGGTCAATGCTTTCTTTTGTTCCTCCCGACGTAACTAAAATTTTTAATCTCTTCACCTGCGTTACATTTTTAGGAATTGAACGCAGAATGTATTCGAAGATTTCGTCCGGTTCGAGTAGTTTACCTTTACCGATTTCTCCGCAAGCAAGGTAACCTTCAGTAGTTGGCAAAATTTTAACTCCCCAAGTTTCTAATTTTCCCATTGAACTTTGTGTTGCCGGATGCTGGTACATTAAGGTGTTCATAGCCGGTACTATGAGAAACGGCTTTGTCCAATCATGTGCAAGAAACAACGAAGTCAAAAGATTGTCTGCAATTCCGTTTGCCATTTTGTTTATTGTATTTGCCGATGCCGGGCAAACAATTGTCAAATCATCCCACTTCACAAGATTGATGTGATTCATCATCTCGCCTTCGGCGAAAGAATCGGTATAGACAGAATGACCGGTTAATCCTTCAAGTGTTGCCTTGCCGATAAATTTTAGTGCGTTTTCTGTTGCAATAACTTTCACTTCAAAATTTTTCTGCATAAGTTTCGAAATCAAGTATGCACTTTTATATGCAGCAATAGAGCCTGTGATACCGAAAAGAATTTTATATTTTGACATTATCGATCAACCTCACTTTTCCAAGATGAACCGCACCAAATCTTCTACCTTCAATTTCTTCAATATAGTCTACTTTGAAACCAAGATTTTCTAACTCTACCTTAATTTGCTGCGGAGATTTATTCGATTGTAGTAGTTTCGGAAAATTGACTGCATGTGCCCTTTCTTCGGATTTAAGCAGAAGATTTCTGGAACTAATAGCAAGACCATCGTCTTCACGGACATTAGGACAAGGAATAATTTCAATGTTTAAAAAGAAAGCTCTGCACATTCCGTCAATTAATTTATATTGCTGATAGTCTTTCTCTCCAAAGTATGCTCGATCAGCCTGAATAACATTTAGTAATTTTAAGACAACTGTTAGAACTCCGTCGAAATGACCGGGGCGGTATGCACCGCATAAAATCTTGCTCAGTTCACTCTCCACAACACGGTACTTAAAATTATCTTCATAAATTTCGTTGTAGTTCGGGTAAAAAAGAAAATCCACTTTTAGTTCATTAAGTAATTTCAAATCAGATGCAAAAGTTTGCGGATAATTTTGAAGGTCTTTTGGGTCGTTAAATTGAGTTGGGTTAATAAAAATGCTTACAACTGAAATACCATTTTCACATATGCAGCGTTTGATTAATTCCGCGTGTCCTTTGTGTAGAACACCCATAGTTGGAACAAAACCAATTTTTTTATTTTTGAATTCCTCAGATCGTAAAAGAAATTTCCATTCTTGGATTGACTTAATAATTCTTGTCATTAATGACTTTCGTTTGTTGACGGAAATTTTCTTTCTTTTACATCAAAATTATAATTGTTTATTGCGGACTTTATCTGCTCATAACCGTTCATATACTTTCGCAAAAATTTGGGATTGAAATCTTTAGACATTCCCAACAAATCATGAAGCACTAGAACCTGTCCGCTGGTAAAAGGTCCAGCACCGATTCCAATAGTTGGAATTTTTAGTTTCTCAGTTACTCTTCTTGCCAGATCAGAAGGTACCATTTCCAGCACAATTGAAAAACATCCTGCTTCTTCTAGCAATAGTGCATCGGCTAATAATTTGTTTGATGAAATTTCATCTTGTCCATGCACTTTATAACCGCCCAATTGATTAATCGACTGCGGCGTTAATCCTAAATGACCCATTACCGGAATTCCCGAAACAACTATTTTTTTGATCAGTTTAATATCATCCGCACCTTCAATTTTGATTGCTTGTGCGCCTGCTTTCATAAGTTTATCAATTGCATCAAAAAGTAGTGATGAACCTTTTTTATGAGCGAGAAAAGGAATATCTGCAATCAGAAATTTATTTTTTATTCCTCTCTTAACAGCTGAAACGTGAAAACTCATCATGTCAAGATCGGCGTAAACCGTAGTTTCGTGTCCGTGCATTACCATTGCGGCACTATCGCCAACCAAGACTGCATCAATATCGGTTTCGTCGAGTATCAATGCCGACCAATGATCGTAACAAGTTACAACAGAAATTTTTTTGTCTTCATTATTATATTTCTGAAACTCTCTTACCGTTTTCATTTTATTTTTGATGATATAATTTTAGAAATGATTGATAGACATATTCCAGCGGACTACCTTTTATTTGGTCAAAGTGTTTTTCTATGGTTTTCGAATCGCCTCTTTTTATTGGACCTGTGAGCGGATCCTTGGATAACATTAAATTTTGAGTCACGGATTTTAAATACGGATAAGATGATTCAGCCGGAATAGTTAATTGATTTTCAAGAAAATGGAAGAAATGCTGCCAGAGTATAACACTAAAATTTCCGGCAATACTGCACCAAGCATGGTAAAGTTCTTTTCGCTCTTGTTCTATTTCGAAAGATGGATTCGGAAATTCGGGAAATAATTCTGAAAATTTTCTCTCTCCTTTTTCAGTTACAAATGGAATAGATTCATAAAACTCTAGATCAAATAAGTGTTTTGTAAAGCTAGCCATTGGATGAGCACTTTGGATACCGTAAATTGATAAAAGTCCAGAACAATGAATCCAAATTTTTTCGGACGTAACTTCGTTTTTGTGTGCTAAATAAAAATCTTCAATTTCGTCGTCGCGAACTAATAATAGAATTTTTTCAACCGGATCGGAAAGTTTCCCGAATTCAGATAAATTTTCTCGTGTGCAATGTTGAAAAGTAATTTCTAAAAAATTGAAATAATGAACGAGATGTTTGGCAACTCTTCCGTTGCCAACAATTAGGTATTTCGGTTTGTCGATTTGGTTAGGTACCTGTCCCATGGATCAAGTCCTTTAAAATTAGTATTAAAAAGTAATTGTCCCTGTTAGGGGATCAATTCTAAACAGCTAAACATTTCTAGTTGAAAAATAGTTTTATTTCATAATTCAACGCAAACTTGAAAATAAATTTTTTCATATGGTATTTATCTTTCTCTAAAAAGATTATCCTCCTCTCAAAGAATTAAAAATATTCAGTTTTGCTACACGGACTGATGGTAAAAAACCTCCAATAAATCTCATAGTTACAGCAAAAATTAATATGATATTACACGAGTAACAGAAATTAATCGGTGAATAAAGTTTTCTGGTTAAACTATTTGATCAGCAACAACTTTTTTGTCTGAGAAAAATTTCCGGCAGTTAATGTGTAGAAGTAAACCCCGCTTGCAAGATTACTTCCATCAAACATTACTTCATAACTTCCCGGAAGCTTTTCCTCGTTAACAAGGGTAGCAATTTTATTTCCCAGTATATCAAATA
>JAKAMS010000180.1 GCA_021812745.1 Bacteroidota bacterium
ACGGGAATTTTTGTGGGTGATTTTAGCGAAACGAAAGGCTGGGCAAAGGTAAAAGATCTAATAAATAATCATCCGGAAATATTTTGGATATTAGTTTCAAAAGATAATCAAGAATATAAACGCGATAGCTGCAAAACTTTCAATCGTATTGCGCAAGATTTACTTGCCAAGCTTCTAAATTGTGCCGACTTTTTTGTTTTGGGTTCGCCAGTAGAAACTCAATGTTTAGCTGCTATAGAGGCAGCTCTTTGTGATCTTCCAATCATTATGAGAAACACAGGAATTTTTGCTGACTTTACTGAAAGTGAGAAAGCAAAGGCTGGTGTTTTTGGAGAAGATTTCGAAAATGCTTTGAGTAAAATTTTGCAGAAAAATTTTACT
The DNA here is from genome assembly GCA_021812745.1 of Bacteroidota bacterium. The sequence continues at coordinate 382 of JAKAMS010000180.1, forward strand.
CCTAGAAAACTTATGATTGAAAAAGAATTTACTATAAATGGGATGGTAAATCAATGGAAAACTATAATTCAAAAAGCGCGAATACTGAGAAACAGTTCTGTTAAAGAATTAGCAAAAGAGAAATTGCCATTCTTCACCGTTGTAGTTCCTACATATAATCAAGCCCAATATTTAGGAGAAGCATTAGATAGTTTGTTAGCGCAAACATTTCAAAATTGGGAAGCAATCATTGTAAATGACGGCAGCACAGATAATACACGTAATGTAATGGACAAGTATAGAGCAAAAGATAAACGGTTCAAGTTTTACAATAAAGAAAACGGTGGTGTCTCATCGGCTCTTAATGTGGGAATTAAAAATGCGGTAGGAGAATGGCTTTGCTGGCTCTCTTCAGATGATTGGTTTGAAAAAGATAAGTTGGAGACACATTATAATGCCATATTAGAAAATCCTGAAATTAAATTTTTCCGTTCTCATTGGTCTTTATTTTATGATGAAACTAAGAAAAAATTAGAAACAGGTGTTTGGCTTCCCGAACCAAAGCCACAATTTCAAGTGACAAGTTATTTTATTACAAATTATAATCACGGAAATTCAATTGCGATACATAAAACCGTATTCGATAATGTAGGACTGTTCAATGAAACAATGCGCCAAGGTCAAGATTTTGACATGTGGGTTAGGATCTCTTCAAAATACAAATCGCACTTTATTAATAAACGGACTTGTGTAACAAGAATTCACAAAGGTCAGACCACAAATACTTTTTTTGAAGGAGGCGTGTTCGATTCCACACGGGCACTAATTGACTTTCTGAATAATAATCAGTTCGAAGCGTTATTCCCATTTTACAATCTTAAAGATCCTAATAATGTAAAAGATGTTATTACCGAGATATTGTCAATTACAATAAAGTACGATTCGTTTTTGTACAAGTGTGGGTATACAACAGCTCTGATTGACAGTATGCGCGATTGGATGTTTAGAACTCTTCCGAGCAATCTAAGAAAACAATCATTTGAATTACTAGAAGAAAAAGCAAAAGAATTTCTTGAACTGCCTTTGAATGAAAATTTAAAAAAAGTGATTCAAAAAATATATAGCAGAGAAAAATATAAATATGAAAAATATGATTTTGTTTATGGCATAATTGATTATATAAAACAGCTATTAAGTAATGGCGAACAGAAATATGCAAAAGCGCTAGAAATATATCTGTTGAAAGTATCTCCTCTTTATTCTTTTCAACCAATTAATAAATATTCTCCTGTTTTGGTTGATTATCCGCTAAATGGCAAATTCGTACAATTAAAGCCAAAGCAAATTGTCTCATGGTCTGCCAATCCTCACCCCATATCATCAAATAGAATTGTGCATAAATTGAAAATAAAATGCCATCAATGCGATTCGACATTTAAAATAAATTTTGACTATCAATTTTTGCCTACTCCATACAATGAGAATTTTATTTGTCCGGAATGTAAAACTGGTATGCACTTCAGCGATATGAACTTTGATAAAGACTTAACAGAATTTCACAAATTGCGCGTTAAGGCTTCTCCAAGTGAAAACCAATCCATACCAAAAATTGCTTTCTTGCTTAGAGATACTGCCACTGTAGGGGGAGGGAATAAAATTGTTTTTAAATACATGGATTGGTTAAAAAAGCTTGGATGCCAAATAGTGATTTTCTCTTATAGTCCAAAACCAGATTGGATTAAAATTGATTATGATTATTTCCAAATTACAGAGGAGTCCTTAGTCTGTGCAGACAATATTGATTTATTTATAGTGGTCAGCATTTTTGATTTGCCAAAATTATTAAATGAAGTTCCGATAAATAAAATTGTACATCTATGCCAGGGATACGAGGGCTACCACTATGGGAGCGATTATAATAGTGTGTTATCTGATAAACATATTCTGACAAAACTGCATGCTATTCCAGTAAGGAATATTGTTGTTTCCCAGCATTTGGTTGATTTGTTCAAAGACAAATTTAGAAAGCGTGTTGAATATGTGCCCAATGGAGTTGATCATAAAATATTTACGTTAAATGAAGGGAAAAAATCAGTAGAGAAATCAATACTATTTGTTGGAAATATTTACCACTCGTTAAAAGGTTTTGTTTTCCTTGCCAGTACTCTTCGGGCAATTCAAAATTCTATTGAAAGAGTGGACGACCTAAAACTTTATGTTGCCTTAGGTAGAAATATTAGTGGACAACAAATGATCAAAGAGGAACTTGAAAGAAATACAGGATGTAAAGTTGAACTGAAATTTAAATTATCATCAACAGAAATGTCGTCCTTAATGCAAAAAGTAAGTTTAGTTGCATGCTCTTCATGGTACGAAGGATTTTCATTACCTCTCATAGAAGCTATGGCAGTTGGAACTCCGGTAATAACAACCAATAACATGGGCGCAGAAAGTTTCTGCTCAAATAATTATAACAGCTATGTTGTAAAATATGGTGACTTAAATAGTCTTACAGATAGAATACTTACAATAATTAAAGGCGGCAACTATCTTCCTCAAATTATCAGCAATGCACGAAAGACGTCTCTACAGTATTCTGAATATTATTCTGCCCAAAATTTTGTAAAATCATTTCAAAATCTTTTAAAGAAAGAATTTGATGATAAAAAAATTGAAGGATTGTTGAGTGGATATATAATCCCAGAGTTACAAGATATTCGTGAAGTTATTGATTCGCGGGTTTCTGTAATAATTCCGGTATATAATCAGTTGAAGCATACTAAAGAGTGTCTGGAAAGTTTGTCGAAATCCTTAAATGAAAAAGTAAAGTTAATTGTTGTCAATAACGCAAGTACAGATGGAACAAAAAAATATCTTGAATCAATATCGGATGAAAAATTCAATCTCATTGTTATTAATAATAATGAAAATCTCGGATTTCCAAAAGCTGTGAATCAAGGATTATCCATATCTGACGGTGCGTATATAATTGTAGCAAACAACGATATAATTTTTACGGAGGGATGGCTGGATAAAATGGTAGAAGCCGCTGAATCGGAAACGAAAATAGGCATTGTTGGCACAATGTCTAATCTTGCCAACGGCATTCAGATGGATAAAAAAATAAAATATAAAACAACAAAAGAAATGCATAAGTATGCGGAAATCATTAGCAAAAAGAATAATGACAAGTATCTATATGCCGAACGAATTGATTTTCTTTGCACTCTGATTAAAAAAGAAGTTGTTGATAAAATAGGAGGTTTAGATGAGCGGTATTCTCCCGGGAACTATGATGATGATGATTACTGCTTGAGGTCAAATATTGCCGGATATAAGACTGTTGTTGCCCAAAATGTTTTTATACATCATCATGGATCCAAAACCTTTTTTGCAAATGTTCAAATACCATTGGCTAGTTTGTACGAAATAAATTTGCAAAAATTTGTGCAAAAATGGGGAGCTTCTCCTGATGAATTATGGGGGCACATCAAACCGGCTGTCCCACGTAATTATTCATACCCGGTAAACAGCAATAAATTTATCCAATATTGGGAACGTGCGAAAATTCAAATCTCTGAAAAAGAATATTCTTTTGCGTTGGAATCTATAATAGAAGCCATTGCTTTTTATCCGCACGATAATAACATAGGATTAGAAATTGAATACAGCGGACTTATAGATTTTGCAGGAAATATTGCTCTTCTGACAGGTGATTATGAAACCGCAAAAAAATATTTTGAAGAGGAATTGCAGCTTATTCCAGATTCATCTTCTGCCTGTGTTGGATTGGGCGAAGTATTTTTTGCTCAGGAACAATTTGAAAATGCTAAGGTAATGTTCGAATGGGCAGTTAAAAACGATCCTAAAAACGAAGTAGCGGCTGAAAAATTAATCCAAGTAAATGAACTTTTGGGGCTAGATCAGAAAAATAATTTGCTTGATTTTAATTCGGATGATTTAGAAAACTTTCTAAGATCTGCTATTATTCAATCTCAGGCTCTTGTTAGAGATGGAAAAATCTCGGAGGCGCTAGATTTACTTGAAAGTAATGAGGAAAGATTAAATGAGTTGTTAACTGACCGGAAAGAGGTTCTTATTGCCGCGGATTATTTTAATACAATAGGATTTATGAATTTAAAATTAGGCAATGCCGATAAAGCTCACTCGTATTTTGAAATGGCTCTTAATTTGGATTCAGCTTCATCGGAGGCGTGTATAGGACTTGGTGAGATTTTCTATATAAAAGATAAAAATGAAGAAGCAAAAACTATGCTTGAATGGGGGATCAAAAACAATCCCAACAATACTGCTGCGGCAGAACTTCTTTCACGGGTAAACGCATTGTTGGGTCTAGAAAAAAATCATAATTCATTTCTTATAGAGAAATAATTGCCCACTATAACATTAATAATGATTGTTAAAAATGAGGGGAAAAATCTGGATGAATGCTTAGATTCAGTGAAAGATGTTGCTGATGAAATGATTATTGTTGATACCGGTTCAACAGACGGCACTATTCAAATAGCGGAAAAATATAAAGCGAAAATATTTCAATACGAGTGGACTAATAATTTTTCTTCTGCAAGAAATTTTGCTTTGGGAAAAGCGACCGGAGATTGGATCTTTTATCTGGATGCTGACGAGCGCTTGGATAGTAATTCTGTTGCCGAATTTAAAAAATTAAGTGATGCGAATTTATTAATTGGCTATTACTGCACAGTTAAAAATTATCATCTGGATAGAAATCGCGATAATTCAGTCCGCCACATACGATTATTTGCTAATTCACCTGGAATAAAATTTACGGGAAAAGTATACGAGCAATTGGAACCATCTTTAACCCAGAACAAATATCAATTTCTCCATTCGAACGTTCTTATTCATCATATTGGCTATGCCGGTTCAAAAGAAGAGAAACAAAAAAAAATAGAAAGAAACCTTTTTCTGCTGAAAGAAGAATATGAAACCACAAAAACGGCTTACTCTCTTTTTCAAATCGCTCAGTCATATAGTATTCTTAACGATAAGTTAAACGCATTCAAATATTATAAAAATGCAGGCGAAAGCGTTGGATTAGACAGATCCTTGCGTGCTCAATGTTTTGCGGCTATTGCACATATAGCATACTATGACCATAAAAGTATTGAAGCTGAAAGATATATTCAGTTCTCAATTAAGTTAGATGATAGGCAGCCATTTGCTCAATTGCTATCCGCTAAAATCGCATTACGCAAAGGAGATTACCTAACAGCTGAACTAAGATGCCGCGGCGCCCAGCAATTAAATCAAAATATGATACTTGGAAAAGAACAGTCTAAACTGGCAATTTTGCTGGATCCTGAAGAGGTAATTTGTTATGGTTTAACTCTGGCGCTTCAAAACAAAAATTTTACAAATATCA
>JAKAMS010000181.1 GCA_021812745.1 Bacteroidota bacterium
TAATCACAACACCAAACGGTAAAACATCTAACGAAACACCGGCAAAACCTTTAGATAGTACTCCAGCGGTTGGCAGATCAATTAAACTGCGGTATTCAAATTTAGCATTGGTACCTCCTGTACCCTGCGCACTCAATATACTTGTAATCAGTACCAACAATAGAAGTATAATCTTTTTCATTTTTATTCCCGCTGTTATTCCTAATTGAAAAGTAAAAATATATTTCTAAATCTGCAGATTATTTCTAACTAATTATTATTTAGTTTGATTTTCTTAGTTCCGCTTGAAAGTAACGCCATTTTTTGTGTCTTTAATTGTGATTCCAATTTTAGCCAGCCCATCTCTTACTTGATCGGCTAAGGAGAATTGTTTTTCTTTCTTCAACTCATCCCTCACTTTAATTAGTAATTCTATAAGCTCGTTTTCGATAGACAGATTAGAATCTGTATTTTTTTCATTCATGTCAACTATTCCTAATACATCGTGAGCTGTTTCCTTCAACATTAATTTTACATGATGAAAGAACCGGACATTTATTTTTTCATTTTCAGAGACAATTTTATTAACTGCCCTTATGAAGTCGAAAATTACTGCAACAGCCTGAGGTGTGTTAAAATCATCATCCATAACACTCATAAAATCGTTGTGGCATTTTTGAAAATCAAATACAGGGTCAAGACCATCTTGGTAATTATTTTTTATCTGGTTCTCAGTCACTTCAATCAAATTCGAAATTTTCTCACAACCTTTTTGGGCTGAGTTGAGCAATTCATCGCTGAAATTTAGCGGACCGCCGTAATGAGTTTGAGCAAAAAACAAGCGTATAGTTTCGGCAGAATATTTTGCAAGGACATCCCTCGCAGTAAAAAAATTACCTAACGATTTAGACATTTTTTCATTTTGAATATTCAAAAAACCAAAATGCATCCAATACTTTACAAATTTCTGTTCAAAGCACGCTTCACTTTGGGCAATTTCATTTTCATGATGAGGAAAAATTAAATCGTTGCCACCGGCGTGAATATCAATTGACTTGCCTAAATGTTTGGTACTCATCGCCGTACATTCGATGTGCCAGCCAGGTCTTCCTTTTCCCCAAGGACTATCCCATGATGGCTCGCCATCCTTTGCTTTTTTCCATAAAGCAAAATCGAGAGGATTTTTTTTTGCTTCATTAATTTCAACTCTGGAACCTGATTCCAGCTCATCTGTTTTTTTACCGCTAAGTTTTCCATAGCCGGGAAATTTCGAGATGTCATAAAAAACATTTCCATCAACATTATATGCTATACCCTTTTTTTCTAATTCACTAATTACATTAATCATATCTTGGACATGCATTGTAGCTTTCGGGTATGTTGTGGCGGGTTTAATTTTCAATTTATTTATGTCTTCAAAAAAAGCTTTCGAATAAAATTGTGCAACTTCATCTGCCGGTCGTTTTTCCTCTAACGATTTTTTAATTATGTTATCATCAACATCTGTCAAATTCATTATAAACTTAACATCGAATCCTCGGAACTGGAGATATCTTCTAACAATATCCGCCATAATAAACGACCGCGCATTACCAATATGAAAATAATTGTAAACCGTTGGTCCGCACATATACATTGTTACCAAGGGCGGGTTTAAAGGGGTGAATTCTTCTTTTTTTCTGGAGAAAGTGTTATAAATCTGCATATTGTTTTCTTATAATTTGGGCGAAAATATACGAATCGGGCGGTGGTTATTCAACTTTTATTATAATGGCTCGAACATCTAATTAGTTTCTAAAAAAAAATCATTAAAGACTTTGACATCTTTATTATTCTTTTTATATTAATTGTGTAAAAAGAATAAAAAAGATAAAACTCTTTTTATCTATGAAGAAAGCAAGCAACTCAAAAAAATCTAATTAATGGAGGAATTATATGTTCCGAAGATTTACAACTTTAGTATTTGCTTTAGCATTAGTGAGTACTACGCTATTTGCGCAAACACTTTCAGTTACTCCCTATGGCGTAACACCACGTGGTGTAGCTGTTTCTGCAACTGACATTTATACCTATCCTTATAATGGTTTAACAAATGTCGGCGTTGGAACACTATGCTATTTTCAAGCAGCTTTTACAGGTGCAAAATTTACAACACCAACATGGACAATAACTCGCAAAACTTTCGGTTCTGGTGCTACGATTGGTTCAGTAAAAGATCTTAAAAATGATTCAACACAAGTAGTTACTTTTACACCTGACAAACCTGGAACTTATGAAATTACTTTTACTGACGGAGCTTACACAGGATCTGTTGTAATAAACGCAGCTAAGTATGTTGGCGTTTATAATACAGTAATTGATTCAGTTGATACAGGACGTAAATGTTCAACTTGTCACGCAGATAAAGTTACAGATTGGGAAGGGACAAACCATTCAACAATGTTCACAAGGGCAATGAACGGAACACCAGGCCTTAGCGGTCCTGCTGATCACTACTCAAAAAACTGTATCGGCTGCCATACAACTGGGTATGATGCAAATCCAACAGCGGTTAATAATGGTTTCGATGATATGACTTTTACCTATCCTACTGTTCTTGGCGCTGGAGTATTTGATCAGCTTAAAGTTCAATTCCCAGATGCAATACAGAGAGCAAATATACAATGTGAGAGTTGCCACGGTCCTGCTAGCGGACACCTTGGCAACACTTCAGATTCAAGAATGGTTGCTACTTTCGATGCAGCAGTTTGCGCTTGGTGCCATGATTCCGGAACACATCACATTTTCCCGGAACAATTCAATGGTTCTGTGCATTCTATTGTAACTTCATATCCATCAGGACCGGGAAAAGAATCATGCGTACAATGCCATACAGGAAAAGGATTTGCTCAGTTTGCAGACGGCGTTCCAACAACCGATGCATATTTTGATGCTTCTTATACACCAATTACTTGCTCTGCTTGCCATGATCCACACAGCGCAAAAAATGAATTCCAATTAAGAAAAGTTGATGCGTTCATATTAACATATAATTCCGCAGCACCAACCAGTCCTATTAAAACAAATGTTACAGATGCTGGAATGGGCACAATGTGCCTTAACTGCCATGTATCAAGAACAGAAGCAAACCAAGCTTTGGCATCTACAATTAACCTCCGTTTTGGTCCACATCATGGTCCGCAAGGTGATATTTTGTTTTCGAATAATATGTTAGAATTAGGTGGAGTTAAATTAGGAGTAAGTAATCATAAAGGCGCAACAGTTGACGCATGCGTAAGATGCCATATGTATAGCGGCGATGCTGTTATTGGATCTCAGGTAATGCAGTGGGGCGGACACTCATTCAGTATGAGCACACATAAGAAAGGACCAGATGGAATTTTCTTGCTTGATGCTAATGGCAAAAGAATTTCAGATCAAGATAATATGCAAGCTTGCGCTCAATGCCATGGTACTACTTTAGGAACAAGCTTTAGCGATGTAAAATTCTTCTACAACGGTGTTGGCGATCTTGATAATAATGGTACAATACAAGGATTACAAGATGAAGTTGCTGGCATGATTGCTAAGATTTTTGACCAAATGCCTAAAAAATCTGATGGAACAATGGCTACCCCAAGTTCAACATGGACAACCACACAGTTGAAAGCTTATTGGAATGCTATTACTGCTCAAGAAGATAAGAGCGGTGGTATCCACAACCCCAAATATGTTGTTTCAGCATTGTTAGGAGCCATGAAATCTTTAGGTATTGCTACTGCAGTTGAAAAAGAAGAAACTGTTCCAACACAATATGTTGTTTATCAGAACTATCCAAACCCATTCAATCCAACAACAAACATTAAGTTTGCTTTACCAAATAGCGGACATGTTAAGTTAACAATTTATGATGCTCTTGGTAGAGAAGTTGAAACTCTTATTAATAGCGAATTAGTAGCTGGTACACATAATGTTGAATGGACAGCTAAGAATATGGCTTCCGGTATTTATCTATATAGAATTGAAGCTGGCAATTTTGTAAAAGTTAACAAAATGCTTCTCGTAAAATAGTTCTAAGTTAATTTGTATTTTCCAAAAGACCCCGCATTTGCGGGGTCTTTTATTTTCTGCAAACACCAGAAATTCATTTTTTGATATATTTGTTCTGTAAAACTATTGATGAGGGAAAAGTGAGAGTTGAAAAAGATTCATTGGGAGAGTTAGAAATACCGGATGAAGCTCTTTATGGTATTCATTCGTTAAGAAGCGCTAATAATTTTCCTAAATCCGGCGAACGAATTAGTCCCTATATGATAAAAGCATTTTTCCAGGTTAAGCTTGCTGCTGCAGAAACAAATTATAAATGCGGCTTACTTTTCAAAGAGAAATATGACGCGATAGAAGAAGCCATCCATGAATTGATAATTGAGACAGACGAATGTATCAAAGGAAATTTCGATTCGATCTATGAGAAAATAATCGTTGACCCTTATCAAGGCGGTGCCGGTACTTCGTTAAACATGAATGTAAATGAGGTTATTGCCAATACTGCTTTGAAAATTATGGGAAAAGAATATGGTAATTATTCCTCTATTGATCCGTTAGATGAAGTGAATTTAAGCCAATCAACCAATGACACATTTCCAACTGCGTTACGCATAGCATCAATAATTTTATTACGAGAACTTGCGGATTCATTTGCACGCTTGCAAAATGCATTTCAGAAGAAAGAGGAAGAATTTAAAAGTGTATTGAAGTTGGGAAGGACTCAATTTCAAGATGCGGTACCAATCACGTTAGGACAGGAGTTTGGGGCATATGCGCAAGCAGTAGCGCGTGATAGATGGCGGCTCTACAATGCAGAAGAACGGTTGAGATCTGTAAATCTTGGCGGTACAGCTGTAGGCAATTCAGTTTCAGCAACAAATGAATATGTTCTAAACGTAAGCAGCATTCTAAAAAAAATAACCAAACTTCCTATAGCTAAAGGAGAAGATCTAATTGATGCAACACAAAACTTAGATGTTTTTGTTGAAGTGCATGGACTTGTAAAAGCAGGAGCCACATCAATTATAAAGATATGCAATGACTTGCGTTTCTTATCAAGCGGTCCTAACGGCGGAATAAACGAAATTAACCTCCCTCCAAAACAATCCGGCTCCAGTATAATGCCTGGTAAAGTTAATCCTGTAATTTTAGAAAACGCAATCCAAATTGCGGAATTGATAAAGGGAAACGACGTGATAATTTCTAATTTAGTTTCTTCTGGTAATCTTGAATTAAATGCCTTTGCGCCACTGATAGCGCATACTTTTCTAAAATCATTAACAATGCTTAGAGACGCAAATCTAAATATGGCAGAGAAATGCATAGAAGATATTACGGCTAACGTAGAGCGATGTAAAATGAATCTAATCAATTCATCAGCTATAGCCGCATCACTCATTTCCACTTTTGGTTACGAAACAATTCAAGAATTGGTTAAATACGCTTATGAAAATAAAATCCCTTTTGTCAAAGCTCTTATGAAAAGCAAATTGCTTGATGAAGGTGAATTGTTCAACATTATTTCAAAAGAATTAGGAATTAACATTGAGTAAAGTAGCGCAATCGGAAAGAACGCACATTGCTTTTATAGGTAAACGCAATGTTGGAAAATCATCTTTAGTAAATAAATTCATCGGGCAAGATTTAGTAATAGTCAGCGAAACACCCGGCACAACAACTGATCCTGTAAAAAAATCAATGGAGCTGCTGCCGTTTGGTCCGGTAGTTTTAATTGATAC
>JAKAMS010000003.1 GCA_021812745.1 Bacteroidota bacterium
AAGCACAAAGCATTGCAGTTGGTCCGCAGGTTGGATTTATCAAATCAACAGATGCAGATAAAGCTTCAATTATGCCGGGTCTAGCGCTCCGTATTAATTTACTTGGATTTGGAGTCGAGGGTTCGATCTATTATAAGTCAGAAGAATTTCAAAACGGAGCTATAAAAACAAAAAGCTATCCTATTAATCTTACGGCAATGCTTAACGTTTTACCTATAGTTCATGCTGAAGCTGGGATAGGATGGTATAATACTCAAATAGATTTTACTCATTTGAACAGCACATATAATTCAATTAGTGACGAAACAAAGACCAAACCTGGTTACCATTTCGGCGCCGGTGTTGAATTGCCGTTAGGCAATTTACTTTTGACCGGAGATATTCGTTATGTTTTTCTTGACCTATCTACAGCCGTTAGTTTTAAAAGCAATTTTTCTGTAATCATGGTTGGAGCTATGTTCAAACTATAAATAACAACTCAACTTTTTTGTTACACCTAAACTCAGAGGAAATATGATTTTCGATCAGCTAAAAAATGCACCCTTATACTTCCCGCTCGGCGAAAGAATAGCAAAAGCTCTTCAATATCTATCTCAAACCGATTTTACAAATGTTGAACCCGGCACATACGAAATTGACGGTGAAAATATTTTTGCTATTGTTCAAGAATACAATACAAAACCGTCAAGTTCCGCAAAATGGGAAGCACATAAAAAATATATTGATATCCAGTACATGGTTTCCGGAAAAGAAAAAATGGGTTTTACAGATTCTCAAAAAGTAATTGTATTACAGGAATACCGCCAAGGCAATGATATAACCATCTATAAAGGCGAAGGGAATTTTCTAATTGCCGATGAAGGTCATTTTGCAATCTTCTATCCGACGGATATTCATATGCCGCAGCTTGCCTTAAACATTCCCAAAGAAGTTAAAAAAGTTGTTGTAAAAGTTAGAACTGATTTTGTTGAGGCGATTAAGGATTCCATAGTTGCCGCCGCAAATGCTGAAGAAACATCATCAGAGATTGAAGAATAAAATTATGTTATAAGCAGCCGGTGATCTTACAACGATCACCGGTTACTATTTATTAATACTACTTTACTATATCTAACAATTCCACTTCAAAAATTAAAACTGTAGCCGGGGGAATCATTTCTCCACGACCCATCTCCCCATATCCAAGATCATAAGGGATAAAAAATTCATACTTACTGCCGACCGGCATCAGTTGTAGTCCTTCGGTCCATCCTTTGATAACTTGATTGAGAGGAAATTCAGCAGGTTCTTTTCTATCATAAGAGCTGTCAAATACTTTACCGTCAAGTAATGTCCCTTTGTAATTAACTTTAACTTTGTCGGTTGCTTTGGGAAGAGGTCCAGTTCCTTTTGTAATCACTCTATATTGCAAACCGCTTTCGGTTGTTATAACGCCTTCTTTCTTTTTGTTTTCCGCTAAGAAAGCAGCGCTCTCTCTTTTATTTTTTTCAATAAGCGGAGCCATCTCTTCCCTTTTCCTTTCTTCTTCTTCTTTCTGCTGAGCCATTTGTTTTTCCTGCATCCTTGTATTAAGAGATGTCAATACTTCACCAATTTTTTCTTGAGTTAAAACTGATTTTGAATTGGCAGCATCTTTAAGAGCCTCTATTAATACATTCAGGTTAAGCTGTATCATAGGATCTTTCAAATTGCTATAAATATTCTGCCCTATACAATAGCTAATTGAATCGCCTTGTGTTTTCAATGTAACAGAAGAAGCCGGTTTAGAGGATGCGGCTTTATTTGTTGTTTGTTTTTTATTCTGAGCAGAGACTACGGACAGCATTAATACTACTATCACCAATAATTTAATCAACTTCATTTCATCTCCTTTTATAAATTATTTTTTTGATTTCCGGGGTGTGAAAATAACTTCAATGGCTGTGAGAAGCAAATTTATCGGACTACGCAGTACTGTGCTCTATCATCTGTTTTCGGCTGTATGTTGAGAAGAAAAATTTCTAACTTGTATCAGAATTAATCCGGAGTGAACCATGAAAAGTAAATTTTTATTGAAGCTTGCATTCATCATTCAATTTGCCATTCTCAATTCTCAATTTTCAATTGTGTCCGCACAGATATATAAATCCGATTCCCCTTTTGCGCACACTTATTCTATTGTAGCGTTCGATGAAAAAACCGGCGACATGGGAGTTGCAGTACAATCACATTGGTTTGCTGTAGGAACGAGTGTTACATGGGGAGAAGCAGGAGTTGGCGTTATAGCAACTCAATCTTTTGTAAACCCAGCTTTTGGACCTGACGGATTAGCTTTACTAAAAAAAGGAATGGCTCCGCAGGAAGTAGTTGATGAATTAATTAAGGGTGATGAAGGAAGAGAATTCCGTCAGCTTGCCGTACTTGATTCAAAAGGAAGAGCCGCTTCTTATACCGGTAAACTTTGCATTCAACCCGCTGGAAATATTGTTGGTAAAGACTTTTCTGTTCAAGCTAATCTTATGTCAAACGACCGAATATGGCCGGCTATGGCAGAAGCATTTAAGAATTCAAAAGGACCGTTGGCAGAAAGAATGCTCGTTGCACTTGAAGCTGCAGAAAAAGCCGGCGGTGATATAAGAGGAAAACAATCTGCCGCTCTTTTAGTAGTGCGTGCTAAATCAACAGGAAAAGTTTGGGAAGACCGTTTGGTTGATTTACGAGTAGATGATAATGCAGCTCCTCTAATTGAATTGCGCAGACTGCTCAACGTTCACCGCGCTTATGAACATATGAATAACGGCGATCTTGCTGTTGAAAAAAATGATATGGACAAAGCAATGAAAGAATATTCTTCTGCAATGAAAATGTTTCCGGATAATCTTGAAATGAAATATTGGACTGCGGTTGCATTAGCTAACAAAGGAAACCTAAAAGAAGCTTTGCCTATGTTCAGAGAAATTTTCGAAAAAGATAAAAATTGGAGAGATCTAACTCCGCGTCTTCTTCCCAACGGATTGTTGAAAGTTACACCGGATCAGCTAAATGAAATTCTGAAATGAACTTCTACCCCGCCGATAGATTAGTTGTCGGCGGGGAAATAAATTACATCTTGAGTCTGCGTAATTTTGGTGCGAACTTTCTAACAGTTGTTACAACGGCTAAAGTCATGCTTCCGCCAAAGATCACAGAAGGAATCAATCCCATTAATTTTGCCGCTACACCGGATTCAAACGATCCTAGCTCGTTTGAAGAACCGACGAAAATACTATTTACAGAAGAAACTCGCCCGCGCATTTCATCCGGAGTATAGACTTGAATGATAGTACTGCGTATGATCACGCTAATATTATCAAACATACCGCTAATCATTAATATCAATAGTGACACATAAAAGTTTTTTGATACGGCAAATAGAATAATTGAAACTCCAAACCCAAATACACCAATTAAAAGATTCCTTCCCGCATGTTTGAACGGAGGATTATGCGCCAAAGAAAAAGACATAATAATAGAACCCACTGCGGGAGCCGCACGTAAGAATCCTAATCCTTTAGCCCCGGTATTAAGTACTTGATCTGCGAAAATCGGTAAGACAGAAACAGCACCACCAAAGAATACTGCAAACATATCCAGACTAACTGCGCTTAAAATAATTTGATTGCCAAAGACAAATTTTACCCCCGAAGATAAACTTTGCCATATAGTTTCTTCTTTTGTTTTTTCCGGCAAAGGTTTCTTTTCAACGAAGTAAAAGTAAAACCAAGCTAACGCACAAAAAATGATAACAAAAAAGTATGCATATCCTACTCCGAAGAAACCATAAATAAGTCCGCCAACAGCGGGACCGGTAACCGCCCCAATGTGCCAAACAACGCTACTCCATGTTGAAGCATTACCAAAAAGCTCCTTTGGCACCAGCTGTGCAGCAAAGGCACTCGTTGCCGGAAAAATAAATCCGCGCGCAATTCCAGTAATAAAGATTATAAGATAAATTGGAATTGTACCGTACAAAGCCAGCAACGAATGCAGATGAGTTGCTGCTAAGAAGAGTAAGATTGCGCAGATAAAATATACTAATGTGGAAGAGAGAATAATATTTTTCCTATTTACTTTGTCTGCAACATGTCCGGCAAAAAGCGCAATACATAAAAACGGTATAGCTTCTGCCATCCCTATTAACCCAAGTGAAAGAGCATCGTGAGTAAGTTCGTAAATCTGCCAGCCTACAATTACCGATTGCATTTGAATTGCAAATGTGAGCAGAAACCGCGCGGTTACAAACCTTCTATAATCTTTAATTCTCAAAGATGCATAAGCGTCTTGGGTATTTAAACTAAACTCCATGAAATCCTTTATTAAAATATCATCCTAAGGTTATAACAAAGGAATGATAAAAAAATTAAAATGGAAAATCTTCTTTAGTATTTACCGCCTCTTGTTTTTTCAGTTCAACATTTTTCTTTGCAGTCTGATGCCAGAGGTTTCCTTCAACATAAATTGCTTTATACGGTTTGGTCGGGCAAGCATATTCGCAAGCACCGCAACCGATACAATAATCATCTCTTACTTCAGGAATTACCAAAGTGCCTTCGAATGGAATCATGTGAACAGCTTTGGTGGGGCAATGTTCACTGCAAGCGCCGCAATCTGTTTTCTGAGTTTGAACAATACAATTATCTTTAACAAATTTTGCTTTACCAATCTGCGTTAATTTTTTCTTCTCAAGTTCGAACGGAAGAATTGCGCCGGTAGGACAAACGTCTCCGCAAATTTTACATTCAAAGTTGCAAAAGCCGGTTGTGTTATCCATCCTTGGTTGAAGAATTCCAAGAAAACCATATTCGAGAAATGACGGCTGTAAAACTTGTGTCGGACACGAACTAACGCAAAGATGGCAAGCCGTACATTTGCTATTAAACTTTTCAACGCCTATAGATCCGGGCGGTGATACAGCGCTTTTTCTAAAAATCGGTTTTGTGCTTGGCTTAGTAACAACTATTTTCTTTTGAACTTGTGCCGCCAATGCCGACAACGATAAAAAGTAGAGAGAAGTTTTTGACAAGAATTCACGCTTAGAAATATCAATTTTCTTTTGTCCTGCTGGCGCATCCTTAAAAGTCTTCTTGCCGTAAGAGATGCTGTATGTAATTCCTTCTGTCGGACAAGATGGGATGCAATCAAAACATGCCACACACCTGCTCATATCTACCGTTTTATTATCGCTGTCAATACAACTTGACTTGCATTCTTTGGCGCAGATGCCGCAGCTTAAACATTCTTCATGGTTAATTACAATCTTAAATAAGGAAATTTTTGAAATGTACCCGAGAAGTGTTCCAACAGGGCAGACAGTATTGCAATACAATCTTCCTTTCATCCATGCCATCACAGTAACAAAAATGAGAAACAGAGCTGTTATAATAAATGGAATTAGATTGAATACTTTGAGACTGTACTGAGAAACTGTATATAATTTGAATGACTCAAAAACATAAGCAGTCAGATTGTTGGCTCCAACCAGAAGAGGACGAAAAAAATTTCCGGTGAATCTTCCGTAAATACTGTAAGGATCCAGCAGATTTACCGCCAGTGAGCTTCCGAAGAGAAAAACTAAAATAGGAATTGCTAGTAGAAAAATTCTCAACAGCTTTTGTTCTTTAAGAAAGTCGAACCGGCGTTTTCTTTTCCTTTTTATTTTTCCCGAGATCCAATTCACAACATCTTGAAAAATTCCAAGCGGACAAATGGAAGAACAATATATTCTACCGAACAAAATTGTAAGAATTATTATTACCACAAATCCAACGGCACTTATAGAGAGTATTGCAATAAATTTCAGAACAGAAGGAACGAATTGTAAAAATAAAATTTTATTAGAAATACTCGGAGAGATAGTGCCGTAGATATCTATAAGCAAAAAAGTTGTTGTAATTAAAAAAATTAGGGAAACAACAATTCTAATTTTCCGAAGAAGAGAATTATTCATTCAATCACAAAATTATGCGTTTTATATTCAGAGTGCTTAAATCTTTTTTACCCACACCCATGGAACCGGCAATCTTGATATATGAAACTGAATCCGGTTCAATACCAAAAAGTTTTGCAGCAGCGGCATCCGATGCCACCATATCAGTAGAAATGATCTGCGATTTCATCAACGCCACATCATCAACCGAAACACCGCGCGGTCCGTTTTGTTTCATCACATAATAAGCGTCAACAACATTTAGTGTCGGCTTTTTTGAGAACGTTGCATAATCAGCTATGCATTGATGCAAGTTGTTTCGGTGCCAATAACCGCGGTCCCATACAACACCCATCATATTTTTTAATGAGGCGGTCAATCGTGCTGAGCTATGACTTTTAAGAATCGGAACGTTTATAAAAACGTCGCTATCAAGAACAAGTTCGTGAACTTTTCCTTTCGTCAGAACTTTTCCATCTTTTACAGAAACACTCTGGTAATAATTTTCAGTATCACCGGAAACAATTTTTCCGCCGGCATCTTTAACTGCTTTTTCAATTCCGCTGTTTGAATAGCTTCTTCTCCAATCATCACATGTATGGTCAAACACGTAAACTTCTTTGGCGCCTGCTTCATAACAATGTTCAATTATACGTTTAACAAGTTTTGGATTAGTATTGCCTCCTCTTTCCGGGCTTACATCCCATCCAATGTTAGGCTTAATCAACACTTTTTGATTTTTCTTAACAAAAGCGCTCATACCTCCAAGTTGTTCAATTCCTTTATCAAACATCACTTCCGGTTCACCGTTTTTTATTGCGATTAGATCATAGTTGGCAGGTATAACCTTACTGGTTTTAGCAAAATAATTTCCATAGATACCGGGCACGGTAAGTGACGCACCGGCAAGCAATCCTGTCTTTAGAAAATTTCTACGATCCATCCTTTCCTCTTTAGAATAATTTCTATTTCATTTTGTAGAAACTTATCATTATGTTATTTTGGATTCAAGATAATTATTGGAACAGTCAACATGAACTCATTTTCTGCAACTATCTCAAAATACAATTATAAAACAGCCATCTATGATATTTTGGCTATCGCAATAATAACTTATGCACCAGCGCTTTCTCACCTTATTGCTATTCCCATTTATCTTTTAGACCCGATGAGAATTATTCTTCTTTTAAGTATCGTTCATACATCAAAGAAAAATGTTTTCTTGTTAGCAGCGGCTTTACCGTTATTATCTTTTATCATCTCGGCACATCCATATTTCGTTAAGTCGCTTTTAATTGCGTCCGAGTTAATGATAAACGCATTTCTTTTCTTCTATCTTATAAAGTTTTTCAAAAATTCATTTACTTCTGCATTAGTAAGTATTGCTATGAGCAAAGTTTACTACTACCTGGTGAAATTTAGTTTAATTGGTTTTGGCTTAATCTCTACCGAACTCGTTTCAACACCCATCATTCTTCAGATAATTGTTGCGCTATCAATTTCGGTTTATCTCTGGTTCTTTTTTAGAGAAGAAAGACTGAATTAAAATGCCTCCAGAATCGAATCCGAATTATTCAATCTTTGAGACGGAGATAGTTGTACGCCCCGATGACATTGACATGAATAATCACGTGCATAATTCAAAGTATTTAGATTACTTGTTGATGGCACGTTATGACCAGATGATGAAAGATTATAAAGTGCCGATGGAAGAATTTATTAAACTTGGTTACTCATGGGTTGCCTCAGCAACTTATATAGAGTTCAAACGTGAAATAAAACTTGGTGACAAGATTATTGTCCGTACGCAAGTAAATTCTTACGAGAATACTCAAGTGAAAGTAAATTTTTGGATTGTAAAAAAAGAGAAGAATAAAATTGCAGCAGAAGGTTACGCTGTATATACTATGATTTCAACCGCGACTGGAAGACCTGTTAGAATACCGGACGAAATAATTCAGAGATACACCATATAAATTGAGAATTGCAAATTGGAAATTGCGAATACAAATGTTAGAGCGGTATTCGTAAAAATGGCGAATCTTTTTTTACTCTCTTGAAAATATAACTCCCTTTTACTTTTCTTCCCAAGCCGGTTACTGTTGTATTCGGAAATATCCCAATCCTTCTAATCTGAAAAAGATCTTCATGCAAACCGAGAGGAGCGCTGTCGGTTGCATAAGCAAATTTATATCCAGTTTCCTTTGCTAATTGTTTGACTGTTTCGTTGCAATTTCCATAAGGGAACGCAAACGATGTAATTTCTTTACCAAGTTTTGATTCCAAAATTTTCTTGGAATCTACAAGCTCAACTTTTACTTTTTCTTCAGGTTCTTTTGACAAATCGGCATGAGAAAGTGTATGTGAACCAAATTCAATTCCATATTCACTCATTTCAATAATCTGACTCCTGTTTAGCATTTTAAGTTTTGGTTCATCACTTTGTGCATCCCATACATTGGATTCAAGGTTTGCAACCAGAAAAATTATTGCCTTGAAACCATATTTTTTCAGAAGCGGAAAAGCTAAAGTATAATTGTCTTCGTACCCGTCATCGAATGTAATGATAACATATTTACCTGGTGTGCAATTCTTTTTGATCTTAAGCGCTTCTTCAAATGTGATTGTTTTAAAACCTTCATCTTTCAGAAAACGCAAATGATCCTCAAATTGTTTTTCGGTAACAAATATGCCATGTTTTCCCGCATCATTAACATCTTTTGCAATTCGGTGATAATAAATAATTGGAATTTCATTCCGATAGAATCTTACTCTCACACTTTGAAAAATAAATTCAAGTCGGTCAACAACTTTTACAATATCACAGTCATTCTTAACTTTTTCATAAACGGAATTATCACATTCCGTCAGATCGAGTGCTGCATTTAGATCTGTCATAATTTTTTCAAAATCGAATTCTTTTTCAGTTACATTCATGTCGCCAAAGTTTGTTTCAAGTGCGAATTGAAGATTATCCTTTGTTACCAAGCCGATTGTACATGCTTCCCCTATTGCTATTAACGGTTTTTGGTGAAGGATTGCATCAATAGCAATTCTGCCTGAACCGATAATTACATCAGCTTTGTTCATTTCTTGCGGCAGACTATCTGTGTAACCAGTGAACTCAAAACTTTTTTTAAATTTTTCAAATTCCGGTGGTATTGATTGCCCGCCGATGATTTTGAATTTCACATCACCTGCATGATCAAAGAAAGTTGAAGCTGATATATATTCCAAAAATTTGTAAGCAAGATCTTTTTTGGGCCCAGAAAGTCTGGTGATAAATGCAACTGTTTTTCTTCCGGTTTTGTCATTTTTTTCAACGACCGGCAGATTAAAACCGTTTCTTACTACTTCAATCTTGTCGGGCAAGAATTTAAATATATCAAGAAGTTGTTGTTCTAGTTTTTCGCAAATAGCTATTGTATAATCTCCAAATCCATGAAATAATCTGCGCGACAAAGATGTAGCCTGTCTTCCGTGGATAAAAACAACCAACGGAACATTTGCAAACTTGCAAGCCAAAGATGAAACTCAAGCGCTTGCACGAGAGTGCGCGTTCACAATATGAATGTTGTTCCTCTTAATGAACCGGTAAATAAAAATGACGTTTTTAATTCTGTAAAAAAGAGTCCTTTTGGAAATCGGTGCGGGAATATATTCTGCGTTATTCTTTTTTGTAAGTGTATCCGAAATTATGAATACTTTATGTCCGCGCTCTATAAATTTATCGGCAAGTGTAACGGAATAAACTTCTGCTCCTGTAACTTCAAGCTGAGAAAGTGTCATCAGAATATTCATCTGGCAGTTCCATATTTTATTTGATTGTTGAACAGATGCTGTCCGGTGTATCCCGGTAATAGATGTAAGTTGGAAAATCTACTTTGGCAACATTAAATTTTTTAACTGCGCGCTCGTAAAAATCCGAGTCGTCGCTGTAACTTAAATTTCTAAATCCTCCTAACTCAATGAACACATTCCGTTTGCCGAAAAATGTTCCTCCTACAACGCATTCATCAATATGAATTTCGCGGGTCAAATCATTTTTATCTTTCACATAAGGATGACCGACAACTTCAAGTCCGCCGTGAATGAAATCAATCTCATGATTATCCTTTAAAAAATTTACGCGCTGTTTCAAAAATTCCGGTTTCCATTCATCATCGCTTCCAAGAAACGCTATCAATTCGCCGCACGAAGCTTGTATACCGGCATTAGTAGCAAGTGCAGGACGTCTGTTGGAGTGTTTCATGTAACGGATATTTTCGAATTGTAAAATATATTCATCAACAATTTGAGATGTATTATCGCTGCTACCGTCGTCAACAATTATTAATTCCCAAATTTTGAACGATTGATTCAACACCGATTCAATTGATCTTTGCAAATATTCTGCCCTATTGAAAGTAGGCATAATTATAGAAACAATCGGCTTATATTGTTTGTAAACTTGCATAGAAAACATTCACATTACTATTCTGAATTGCCTAAATATAGTTTTTTATTGAATGATTTTTTGATTAATTTCATCAACCAAAAATGTAAACGAACCTATATTTTTCAATGAGTTCACGCGAGCAAAAAGATTATTTTGCAATTTTGAAACGATACGAACGCAAATTTGACGGACGTGAACTTGACGATTATAAAATGCTTCTTAAACGGCATAAAGACGACGAAGATCTTGATAAATTATCCATGCAGAGACTTAAAAACCTATACGAGAAATATCACGTTAACAGAGAGAAAAAAAATTACGATCAATTCTTTAATCAATCCTCACAAACTAATACAGAAGATCATTCTTCATAATTGAAATTTTTTTTGGTGGAATAATGAGTAATAAAGTCCTAAACAGAATATTTGCCGCCGTAGTTTTTTTAATTACTGCCTTGGTTTACTTTTCTACAGTACAGCCGGGCCTTTCATTTTGGGATTGCGGTGAGTTTACAGCTTCTGCTTATTTAATGCAGGTTCCCCATCCCCCCGGCACACCTTTCTTTTTAATACTAGGCAGAATTTTTACTATGATTCCTTTTGCAGCTAGTATCGGTCTAAGGATGAATACTATTTCGGTTTTGTCAACAGCATTCTCGGTTATGTTTTTATATTTGATAGCTGTTAAGTTAATTCAAAACTATAGAAAAAATGAACCAGAAAGTTTATTTGATGCAATTTCAATCTACATTTCTGCCGCTATTGGTGCGCTCTCTTTTGCATTTGCAGATACTATATGGTTTAACGGAGTTGAATCGGAAGTTTACGCAAACTCAACTTTCTTCATCGCGTTTGTAATTTGGTTGATGGTCGTTTGGAATGAAAAAGCAGATGAACCGGACAATGAAAAGTACTTGATATTTATTTTCTATCTCATCGGTTTATCTACAGGTGTTCACCTTATGTCTGCCCTTGCAATTGTCCCGGTTGCAATGGCAATCTATTTTAGAAAATATGCAACAGATGAAGTTATTCTGAAAAAAACAGCACTCTACTTTGTTGCCCATTCTGTAATTATTCTTGTTATTGCGGCATTAATGTGGGCTTCTCAAACTGGTGATACACCTCCTTCTCCGGAAGAATTTGGAGCGGTTGATTCGCGCTTCTTAATGATTTTAGTCGCGGTCAGTTTAATTTTTATGGGCGCTACTTATAAAAAAATATTTCAAAGAAATTCTTTTTATATGCCAATTATCTTTGGAGGAATTGCACTCGTTGTTATTTATCCGGGTTTGGTCAAATATCTTCCAAAATTGATTACAATTGTTTCCAATAATGATTTCACTCTTAATATTGTTACCGTATTTGTAATTCTTGGTATCATAGGATTTGGTATATACTGGACTGCAAAAAACAAGAAAGCAACTGCTAACCTAATTTTGAAATGTGCTCTCTTCGCAATAATCGGCTCTACTACCGTTGCAATGATTATCATACGCGCAAACCAAGAACCGCCGATTAATATGAACAGTCCTAAAACTATGAGCGAGTTAAACTCTTATATCAACCGTGAACAATACGGCGACTTTCCAACATTCAAGAGAAGATTTTCTAACGAACCGCATCAGTTGAAAATTTACACTGATTATTCGAACGATCTTGATTTCTTATGGCGCTACCAATTGAACCACATGTTCAACAGATATTTATTCTGGAATTATATTGGAAGAGTTTCAACATACGAAGACAGCGGTGTTGAATGGAGCGACTTGTGGGGCATTCCATTTTTTATAGGATTATTCGGTTTGTATTTCCATTTCAAAAAAGATTGGAAGATGGCGTCAGTCTTTCTTGCGATGTTCATCTTTCTAGGTTACCTGACAGCTTTTTATCAGAATCAGCAGGAACCTCAGCCGCGTGAACGGGATTACTTTTATGTCGGTGCGTTTTTTGTTTACTCGTTATGGATCGCACTTGGTATGCGCGGAATAATTGAATTGCTTCAGGAAAAATTCAAAAAGCGCACAGCATTGAAACCTATGATTGCAGGAGTTCTTTTTCTTGGAGTGATTGGCGTACCTGTTAATATGGCACATGCAAATTGGTTTGAACATGATAGATCCAGAAACTATGTGCCGTGGGATTACGCATACAATCTTCTTCAAAGCGTTGCGCCAAATGCAGTGCTATTTACTAATGGCGATAACGACACTTTTCCTCTATGGTTTTTACAGGATGTTGAAGGAGTCCGCCGCGACGTTCGCGTAGCATGTTTATCATTGGTAAACACCTCGTGGTATGTTAAGCAACTAAAAAATACTTCCCCATTTGGTGCGCAAAAAGTAAGTATGGGTTTGACAGATGATGAAATTGATCAACTTGGACTTCAAAGGTGGGAACCAACAGAAATGTCAATTCCGGTTCCCCCAGACATCATAAAGAAATGGAATGTTACGGACAGCGCGACAGTTAAAGACGGAAAAATCAAATGGACTATGCAAAACACTGGTCAATCCGGAGACGTAAAATTTATACGCGGACAGGATTTAGTTGCTTTAGATATTATTATGCAAGCAAAATGGGAACGTCCAATCTATTTCGCAGTAACATGTTCCGATGACAGCCGTTTGAATCTTGACGATTATATGCGGATGGAAGGAATGGCAATGCGTCTTGTTCCTAAAAAGAATGATGACAAAAGAATTGAATACATTGACGAGAAAATACTTAGCAAACAACTTTTAGATGAACCGGCTGGATTCAGCAAAGATTATCAACCCGGATTCAAGTTCCGCGGTTTGAATGATAAAACTATTTTCTTTGATGAGAACCATGAACGTTTAACTCAAAATTACCGCAACGCTTTTATTCGTCTTGCAATTTATTATCTCTATAAGGATAATGATAAAACTAAAGCCGTTAATGTTCTTGATGAAATGGAAAAGAAAATTCCGCGTTCAGTTGTTGCTATGGATTACAGAATTAAACATGATATTTCAAAACTCTATTTCAGCGCCGGAGCCATTAAACAATATGAGGCTTTGGCTAAAGAAGTTATTGATGCCGCTAAGAAGCAGTTGGAAATAAATCCACGCGATTTTACCAGCTGGTATAATCCATACGATCTGCTCTTAACGCATTACGAGAATTTAAAAATGTATAAAGAAGCCGTTTCCACTCTGATGCAATTACAAAACCTTGTTCCTAACGATCAGAATGTTGCTCAGCTCTTAAACGAATTTAGAAAAAAAGCTGGAATGGAAACTCCTGAAGTGCTTCCTAAGCAACTTGAAAAGAAATAATTAACCATTGAGACGCTCTACGGAGCGTCTTTTAATACAACAAATGAATATCCTTATAATTGCATTATCGGGCATCGGCGATGCTTTAATGTTCACACCGGCACTTCAGAAGCTTAACGATGAAATGCCCGGGGCAAATATTGATGTACTTGTAATGTACCGCGGTGTAAAAGATATTTACGAAAAGCTCCCTCAAATTTCAAAAGTCCATTACTTCGATTTCCTGAACAAATCCAAACTTGAATCACTTCGTTTTACTCTGAGTCTCAGAAAAAAATATCATGCAACTATCAATATTTACCCTTCCAATAGAAAAGAATATAATTTGATAAGCAGATTGATTGGAGCGAAAAAACGATTTGCTGTAAACTATCTCAGAAAAGATTTCTCAAATTTTGGTTTCTTAAATACTACCCGCGTTTTAGAAGATGATAGACTTCACAATGTAGAAGAAAATTTCCGCATGGTCGAAAAATTAGTGGGTAAAAAGATAAATGAAATTCCTGCTATGCAGTTTTGCCTACATGATGATGATTCTGAATTCGCAAAGAAATTTTTTAAAGATCAACCAATAGCCGAAAATGATCTCGTCATTGGATTTCACCCCGGATGTTCTTCATTAAAAAATCATGATAAGAGAAGATGGGAGCCGAATAAATTTGCAGAGCTCGGGAAAAAATTGATTGAAAAGTTCGGGGCAAAAATACTGGTTTTCGGCGGAAGTGATGAAGAAGCGCTTAAAGATATTATAGTAGCTAATATTAATTCATCCAATGCCAGACCGATTAATGCGCCTAGTTTATCCAACACTGCCGCAGTTATGAAACGATGCAATTTATTCGTTACAAATGATTCCAGTTTAATGCACGTGGCTTCTGCATTGAAATTAAATGTTATTGCAATCATAGGACCGACAAATATAAATTATATTCGTCCGTGGCAGACAGATCATCAGATTGCTTCGCTTAATCTTGATTGCTCGCCTTGTTTCTATTATTCACCTAAACCTCTTACATGTTCACGCAAAGATGTGAAGTTTAAATGCATCAAAGAATTGTCTGTTGATTTTGTTTTTGAAAAGGCAGCGGTGCAAATCAAAAATCTGCGCCACTCTTAAGATTAGTAATTATAAATTCAGCACACTCATCAATATCATCAAAACATTTTAGCAAACCGGTCTTTCGGTTTTCCTTTGCAATCTGTTTTTCCATCGCATTAGTAATTTCATTCCAAAGTGAACTATGGCACGCAAATGGTTTTTGCGGAATCATTCCTTTATTCATGTATTCCCAGACTAACGCAAGTTCTAGGAGTGTTCCCGTCCCACCTTGGAGAACAATATACGCATCCCCAATCTCAACTAAGTTTTTCAGGCGTTCAAAAAGAGAATGAGTAACAATCTGTTTTGTCAGATATTTACTTGCGGCGGCTTTATAAAGATCTACAGTTACACCAATTGCCTGCGCTCCATTTTCACTTGCGCCTTTGGAGACAGCATCCATTATACCCTGAAACCCTCCGCTACAAACATTGATACCATTCACGGCTAATTTTTCGCCAAGCTGATATGCAACTTTATATTCTTCATCTCCCTCTTTAGGAATTGAACTTCCGAAGACAGTAACAAATTTCTTATTAGCGAACATCAATTTTCCAGAACTGGCTTTCCTGCATCCATCCATGCAGAGTAAATCAAAGAAGATAAACTTAATGCCGCTGAATTAATTTCATTCATGGTAATGTATTTAGTTTTGAACCATAACAAGCGGTAATATTCTTTATCAAACTTTCCGTCTGTCTTTTTTGAAGCAAATTTATCTGCAGATAAAATCAGCTCTACATAATTATTAGATTCAGCTATGTAATTGAAAATCATACTGGGAATGCTATTAACATAATATGGAATTTGATCATCATAATTTTTTTCTACAATGTTCAAATACTGATCTAACATCTCAATTTCATATCGTCCGTGTATTCCCTTCTGATCAGTTAGCTGTCCGTTATAGTTCACTGTAGCGTGAAGCGGCTGATGTCCGTCCCCGACATAGTGAGCTAGATCTGAAGCATATAAAAGGACTTTATCTTTATCCTTATCTTTGAAAGCCTGAATCAATCTGTAAAATGTAGTTTCAGTCGCCCAAGGAAGAATTCCCTCTTTTGTAACAACTTGTTCACCGTACAACTTATTAAGTGAGTCGCGCGAAATGATAATAATGCCGTCTGAAAATTCTTTATAGAAATCTATATCAATAAAATGTTTCGGTCCTTCCGTTTTATCATCGCGTTTACGGTTATCCGGATCAACAGAGTGTTCAATAATGGCAGACTTAAACGCTTCAGAAAATTTCATTTGAGGCGGTAATTGTTTCATTGCGAAAGCGGTTATGATCTTGTGCCCTTTATCTCCCCAGCCGAAAATCAGTACTGTTGGAATTAGGAACAACAGAATCGAATTATAAAATATTTTTTTCAATGTATACTCCTCGTCGGTTAAATTGATTCACTGATTTCTTGAATTGACTTCTCAATAATTTTAACTGCCTCTTTAATCTGTTCTTCTGTAATTACAAGCGGCGGTGCAAACCTAATTATATGACCATGTGTTGGTTTTGCAAGTAAACCATTATCGCGCATTTTTAAGCAAACGTCCCAGGCTTCTTTTCCGTTTTTCGGTTTGATGACTATGGCATTTAACAAACCTTTACCTCGGACTAATTCAATCATATCGGATTTAATTTTTCTAACTTCCTGACGGAATAAGTTGCCAAGTTTCTCGGCATTCTCATCCAGTTTTTCTTCTTTAAGAACTTGAAGAGCTGTAACTGCAACTTTAGCAGCCAATGGATTTCCTCCAAAAGTTGATCCGTGTTCGCCCGGTTTTATTACAAGCATCACGTCATCATCTGCAAGTACAGCAGAGATCGGCATTGTTCCGCCCGAAAGCGCTTTTCCTAAAATTAAAATGTCGGGTTTAACATTTTCATGATCACAGGCTAACATTTTACCGGTTCTTGCTAAACCGGTTTGAACTTCATCTGCAATGAACAAAACTTTTTTTGCTTTACACATTGAATACGCTTTAGAAAGATATCCTTCATCCGGAACGACAACACCGGCTTCGCCTTGTATCGGTTCAACTAAAAATCCGGCAACATTTGGATCTTCCAGCGCCTTTGAAAGTGCACTTAAATCATTATATGGAATCTTTATGAATCCGGGCGTATAAGGTCCAAATCCTTTGTATGAATCTGGATCATTCGACATTGAGATAACTGTAATTGTCCTTCCGTGAAAGTTTCCTTCGCAAACAATTATCTTCGCTTCATTTTCTTTGATTCCTTTTTTATCGTAAGCCCATCTTCTGCAAAGCTTCAGCGCCGTCTCATCAGCTTCAGCGCCGGAATTCATTGGCAGTATTTTTTCATAACCAAAGAATTCTGTTATAAATTTTTCATAAGGTCCAAGACAATCGTTATAAAAAGCTCTTGAAGTAAGAGTGAGTGTTTTAGCTTGTTCAATCATTGCATTAACTATTTTGGGATGACAGTGCCCTTGATTGACAGCTGAATATGCCGAAAGAAAATCATAATATCTTTTACCTTCTACATCCCACAAAAAAACTCCTTCCCCTTTTGAAAGGACAACCGGAAGCGGGTGGTAATTGTGCGCGCCATATTTTTCTTCTAGAGATATATAATCATGTGTCTGCATAGAAATTCCTTTTTTAATTTTGTCTTTAAACTTATTAATAAAATTATTCAGTTCCGAAATAGTTCAGACTAGCGGTTGGAGTTAAGCCATTGATCAATTGTGATTTTTAAGAAATGTATATTAATTGGTTTTGCAATATAATCATCCATTCCTGCAGCTAGGCATCTCTCTCGGTCTTTCATACTGGAATGTGCGGTTACTGCAATAATTGGAATTTTAGAAACAGAGCTGTCTATTTCGCGGATTTTTTTTGTGGCGGTTATTCCATCAACATCAGCCATTTCAATATCCATCAGAATCAAATTAAATGTTCCTGTCATTGCCGACTGAATTGCATCATTACCATTAGAAACCGCTTCAACATCATATCCAACCTCTCTTAGAATTTTTAGTTCTAGGTTCTGGCTGATTGGATTATCTTCCACTAAGAGAATTTTCTTTTTTGAATGTTGATCAAGCTTCACTTCCGGTTCAGGTTGAGCTTCCAGTTTGGATTGAAATTCCTCATGAACCGCAACAGATGTATCCCCTTTATCTTCAGATTCAATAACGGCATCCGGCAATAATTTCATTTTTACGTTGAAAGAAAATTTACTGCCCAGACCAATTTTACTTTCAACATGAATTTCACCGTGCATCAGACGTACAAATTCCCGTGAAATAACTAAACCTAAACCCGTTCCCTCTTTAACGCTCTTCTTATTTTTCACTTGAATATATGGTTCAAACAACATGGAGAGTTTATCGCTCGGAATTCCAGCTCCAGTATCTTCAACAGTAGTCATAATTTCAACTACGGATTCAGTTATGGATTTTAATTCGATATTCAGAGTAACTTTACCATGATCTGTAAACTTTACAGCATTACTAAGAAGGTTCAATATAATTTGTCTGTAACGGGTAGGGTCGCCATAAACTTTTTCTGGGATTAATTCATCAAAAGAATATTCCAGTTCCAGTCCTTTTGACTTAGTTGATTGATTAATTATTGATATCGCTTTATTGGCTTCGTCGCGTAAGTTAAAATCAATTTCATTAAGATCCATTTTGCCGGCTTCAATTTTTGAAATATCGAGGATATTGTTGATGATATCCAGCAAAGATTCAGCGGCTAAACGTGCATCTTGAGCAAAAGTTTTAAGCTCATCTTTACTTTCGAAGAGATCGTTTTCAATTAATGTTAAGAAGCCCATCACTGAATTCATTGGTGTACGGACTTCGTGGCTCATATTGGCAAGGAATTTAGATTTGAAATTACTTTCCTGCTGAGCTTTTTTTGCGGCAGTATCTGCTTTTGTTTTTTCTAAACGTAATGCGTCAAGCGCTTTTTGTTTTTCATTTTCGGCTTGAACCTGTTGAGTAATATCCTGAAGACTTCCCTCAAATAAAACTTGTCCGGTTTCTTCATTCTCAAAAGTTCTAACATTCATACGGACTGTAATTTCTACACCTTCTTTCTTTTTGTAAGGAACGCGGTAATTGCGGACTTTTCCTTGCTTCTCTAAAAGTTTGCTCAACAATTCCCAATCACTCTTGCGTTTGAAGATATCGTCTGCCAGTCCTAATTTTTTAACTTCTTCTTCCGACCCATAGCCTAGCATTTTTACTAAAGCGGGATTTATTGTTACAAATTTCCCATCGTAAGTAAATTGGAATATTCCTTCGGCAGAATTTTCGAATAAGTATCTGAATTTTTTTTCGGATTGCGAGACTTCAAAACTTTTTATAACAGAATCTTGGCGTAATTTATAGTTAATGTAACTAGCCACAATAGCCATTATGCTTATTATTAAAACAAGTAAAACAGATTCAACCATGTTGGGAAGTATAAAAATCTGTTTACTGTTAAATATAATAGAGGCGGCAAAAACCACATTGTAATAAATGGCAACAATAATCTGGTGAGTTACATCCCAACTTAGGAAAAGAGCTGCGGTGAAAATTATTAAACTGATTATGTGTGAATTAAATATTAGCGTTTTAGGTATAAGAAAAATCATTATCCCGAAAGAACAGATAATAGAAAGAAGTAGAATATGAATAAGTATTTCAGGATGTTTTTTACCGGGCTTGGTATTTGAAATTAAAAGAAGAATAAATGCAATTAAAATTGCCGAGAGACGAGAAAGATAAATTGCTATACTAACATTCTGAGAAGAAAAATAACGCACCTCCAAAACCATTGCAATTAGATCCGAAACAACAATGAATTTGGCAAGCGCTTGAAAAGGTGCAATTAAAGCCTTTTTGCTCTCTTCCTTAAAGAACTCGAATCTCTTTCTTTCTCCGGTATTTGCTAAATTATATTCTGAGTTCACGGCATTCTGAATGAGTTTTTCAAGTAGGTTCTATATTTTTTTCGTAATTTTTCGTGGGATTCCATTACAGTTATCATTATTCCCATTAATGCAAAATTCTACTTATGCTAAAATGGTAAAATTTTATCAGTTAAATAAAGAAATTTGATATAATAATCAAACTTACTTCTTCTCATTGGTGAAAAATGTTAGATTTTTTATATAAAATTGACGTATGGTTACTTTATTTCATTAATCATTCTTTGTCAAACAACTTGTTTAATAAGTTTTTCCCGTTTATCACTGAAGTGAAAAACTGGTACATTGCTTATATTATTTTATTTCTTATTCTTATTATTCGCGGAGGAAGGATAGGAAGAATAGCTGCTGCAGTATTAATTTTATTAGTTGCTACCACAGATCAATTCAGCAGTTTTTTTCTGAAAAATCTTTTTGTTAGGGTTAGACCATGTAACGTTTTTCCCGATTTAAATATTTTAGTAACATGTACCGAATCATTTTCATTTCCGTCTTCCCATGCTGTTAATAACTTTGCGGCGGCAATGTTTTTTAGTAAAATCTTCCCAAAGCTAAAATGGTCTTTCTTTACAGTTGCGGCATTAATGGCATTTTCACGCCCTTACGTTGGTGTTCATTATCCTTCCGATGTCATTGGGGGTGCGTTAATTGGTATGGCTTTCGGATATATTTTTGCTCTTATTGCGATCAAGATAGACGATTTATTTTTACAGCGTAAAACAAAAATTACAGATAAATATGAAAGAATCGAATTCAGATAATAAATTTAGGAAAACATGAAAACAAAACTAGAAATAGCCACTAATTGGCTTCCACGTTATACCGGAACTAACATTGATGATTTTGGCGATTATTTGCTGCTAACAAATTTTCAGAATTATGTTACAAAGTTTGCCGATAAATTTAATTGCGATGTTCAAGGCATTGGTAAACCAATGCAATCTGCAACCAATGGTGCGGGATTATCAATTATTAATTTTGGTATCGGCTCTGCGAATGCAGCCACGGTAATGGATTTGCTTTTAGCACGTAAACCAAAAGGAGTTTTATTCCTGGGCAAATGCGGCGGGTTAAAAGATTCAACTGAAATTGGACATTTCATTCTGCCGATTGCCGCTATCCGAGGCGAAGGAACAAGTAACGATTATCTTCCGGCAGAAGTACCTGCTTTGCCTTCATTCAAACTGCATAAATTCGTATCCGATAAAATTGTATCTAAGAACGTTGAGTATAGAACCGGAGTTATATATACGACTAACCGCAGGCTTTGGGAGTGGGACGAAAACTTTAAAGATTATTTAAGAAAACTCGGTGCAATTGGAATTGATATGGAAACCGCTACAATTTTTATTGTCGGTTATGCAAATCAAATTGCCAGAGGTGCGCTTTTACTTGTTTCGGATTTACCAATGTTCCCGGAAGGAGTAAAGACAGAAGAAAGTGACCGTTCTGTAACACAAAAATTTGTTGATCTTCATCTAGACATTGGAATTGAAGCAATGACTGATATTGAAAGTAAAGGTGAGGCAATCAAACATTTTACATTCTGAGTTGGCACTAATGTTGATCCTTAATAGTGTAATAGTGCGAAAATTGGACCAATATAAGAGTTTGATACAAATTAAATAAATTATTTTCGCACTAAGTGAACAGAATGCGTAGTATAAATTATACATTTTATAAAAGGAGTGAATATGAAACGTATGAACATCATTGGTCTTATGATTTTGATGACTATCGTTTCAGGATCAAGAATAATTTTTGCTCAAGGGGCTGAAAGTTCTGTTAAGAGTACTTTGAATAACTTGTTTGATTACAGCAAATCAAAATCCTATGAAAAAGCCGCTTTGCTGATTGCTTATGATGGAGAGGACAAAACAAGAAATCATAAAGACGCTTTAAATCCTGCTAATAAAGAAGAATTGAATCAAGCAAAAAGAAAGTGCAAAGAAATTGCCGCATTAATCGAGTTAAGCAATAAATACACGATTGGTAAATTTTCTACTGACAAATCCAGCGGTAAAGAAATCTACACCATTGAAGTTGATTTTATCAGCGGCGATCAAAAACTTGTTAAGTCTTATAGTTTTATAAATGATGGTAAGACGTTCTTGTTGATAAATATAAACTAGTCTTATTCCAAAAACAGACTTTTCTAAGTTTTAGTTTTTAAAATACTTTTCTCACTTCCCTTTTTTACAAGCATAACGCCGCCTAAAATTATTACGGCGGCAAGAACTATCCAGCCAGAGATTTGTTCATCTAGTACAATCCACCCAAGAAATAAAGCTATAATTGGATTTACATACGCATATGTCGCAACAAGTGAAATAGGCAAATGTGCAATTGCGTAAACATAGGAGCCGTAACCAACCAATGAACCAAAAATTACTAAATAGAGATAAGAATAAAATCCCGATGTTGTGAAATGAAATCCGTCGCCTTCACCAATAATCAAGCCCAAAGCAGTCATAACAATTCCAGCTATTATCATTTGAGTTGCGGCACCCATTAACGGATGTACAGTTACTTTTTTGTGTTTAGAATAGACTGTTCCCGCTGACCAGAAAAAAACCGCAAACATCAGACCTATGACTCCTCCAATATGTGAGGCATCAAATAAATTTTTTAAATCTCCGCCAAAGATTAATGAAACGCCTGCTAATCCAAGAATCAGACCGAGCATAATTGTTAGATTAATTCTTTTTCCCGCAGGCACCATTGCCTCCAATCCAACTACCCAAAACGGAACGGTTGTAATTAGTAAAGCAGTCAATCCGCTTGGCACCCATTGCTCGGCATAAACCACCAGTCCGTTTCCTCCTCCTAACAAAAGAAGTCCGCTAATTCCTAGATGAAGTATATCATTCCTATTCGGCAGTTTATATTTCATTAGAAGAAGAATTATCAACATAATAGGACCGGCAGCAATCCAACGCAAACCAGTAAATAAAATTGGAGGCAAATTATTTTCCACACCAATTTTGATAGCCAGATATGTCGTACCCCAGACTATATATATAGAAAGAAGCGAGAGTAGAGCGCGAGAATTTTTTTCTTTTTCCATTTATAGGTTCCATTTGAAAAAATTGTTCGCAAAAATAGCATTAAATTAGATGAAAGTAAGATCACTATGAAATTTTGGGAAAGTCAGACGATGATCAATTTTCAAAATCAAAAAAGCATAAATATTTTTGTAATTTTGAACAAAGTGAAAATAGATTAATAATTAACAAGGCAGATATGTTTGAGAAATTACAAGAATGGACAGCACCTTACCCGTGGATCAATAATAATGTTAAGTTTCTTGCCGTCTTAATTTTAGCCCTACTTTCTTTTTATTTCTTAAAAAAAATAATCATTCCCTTAATACGCAAAATTGTAAAATCCACTTCTACCCAAATTGACGATATTCTCCTTTCAAGAAAAGCATTAAATAAAATTTCATTTTTCGCACCACTTATTGTTATTAATTCATTTAGTTATTTAGAACCTTCATGGCAATCACTTTTTAATCGTTTAGTATCAGTTTTATTTGCTTTGAATTTCACTTTCATTATAACTACTGTTCTTACCGCTGCAAATGAACTTTACGAAAAGAACGAAAAACACCGTGAACTCCCCATCAAAGGGTACATTCAAGTAATTAAAATAGTAGTTTATATTGTAGGATCTGTAACGATTGTCGGCATTATCGTAGGACGTTCTCCGCTCGAAATTATTGCGGGGCTTGGTGTATTTACAGCAATATTTGTACTTCTTTTCCGCGACCCGATTCTTTCTTTCGTTGCCAGCATTCAAATTTCATCTTATGATTTAGTCCGGGTTGGCGATTGGATTGAAGTTTCAAAATACGGCGCTGACGGAGAAGTGATTGATATATCTCTTACTGTAGTGAAAGTACAAAATTGGGATAAGACAATTACTATAATTCCCACTTACAAATTGATCGAAGATTCATTCAAGAATTGGCGCGGAATGCGTGACTCCGGTGTCCGCAGAATCAAACGCGCTATAAATTTGGATCAATCCTCAATTAAATTCTGTACAGAAGAAATGTTAAGCAACTTTGAAAAAATTAATCTCATCAAAGATTATATTCAAAAGAAAAAAGAAGAACTCAAAAAATTCAATGACGCAAGAAATATAGATCAAACAAGCTTGGCAAACGGAAGGCGGCTTACTAACATCGGCACTTTCCGCGTTTATCTAAAAGAATATTTACGCCAACGCGATGACTTAGACTTGAAATATTCATTAATTGTAAGGCAACTTGCTACCGGTCAAGAAGGGTTACCTATTGAAATTTACGTTTTCGCAAATACAACCGACTTTTCAAAATATGAGGATATACAAGCGGATATATTCGATCATATACTTGCCGTTATTTCTCAATTTGAATTAAACATTTTTCAGAATCCTACGGGAAGTGATTTTAGGAACAAAATAAAAATTGATTAGGAAAATGGATGCGCTGAAAAATATTTTTGAAAACATTCCGGAAAATATTAAGGAAGAATTCTTTGAAGACATTATTTCTACAAAGGATTTCAAGCTAGAACGAATTGTATCCGAAGGACATTCTTCCCCTGATAGCTTCTGGTACGATCAGAAGAAAAATGAATTTGTTTTGCTTCTTTCCGGGTCGGCTAAAATAAGTTTTGAAAGTGGAGAAATATTCGAGTTGAAACCGGGCGATTATTTGATTATTAATGCGCATCAAAAACACAGAGTTGATCAAACAGATCCTCTTGAAAAAACTTTTTGGATAACCTTACATTATTAATATGAAGACAAAATTTATTCAGATATTTTTTTCCTTACTTCTCTTAGTTAAGATTTCATCTGCGCAGATCGAATCTCCAAGTGTCGGCGGCTCGCTTCATCTCGGAAACATCAGCGGCAACTCAACATCGGTCTCCAGTATTGGCGGAACATTTTTTTTGGATTTCTATCCTTGGTTTGAACACGATGCTTCTTTCAGAGCTTCATTTACTTATTCACAGATGGTTGAAAAATTCCTTCCGGAAAATCGTACGGGCAGATATTATCCTTTTTTAAAAATATTTTCTCTAAAAGGATTTATACGGCAGGATTTTTCCTTTCCCTTTTATATTGAAGAAGGAGCGGGATTTATTTATCTAAACGACCGGACATTTAGTGATGTCAACGTTTGGGAAACCGGTATAGGTTTTAGCGCATTAGCCGGGTATGACTTTAGAAAAATTAACACCAATGGTTTTTCGCTGGGTCTTGGAATTGATTACGGAATTACTTTCACCAAAACAACTGCAAACTATTTTTTAATTTATCTTCAGACCCAATATTATTTTTGATTTTTTTTTAAGGTTTCCGACCTGTTCTAAAAAATCACAATTTATACAAATCTCTCATTAACTCTTCGAACTGCTTAAAATACAAAGCTTGTTCCGGATCGCTCAGAGCATTTGGCGGATCAGGATGGAACTCAATCATAATTCCATGTGCACCAACAACCTTTGCTGCCTTTGCTAACGGAATCACTTTGTTTCGTTCGCCCACAGCATGAGAAGGATCTACAATTACTGGCAGATGTGTCAATTCTTTCAGAACCGGAATTGCGCTTAAGTCTAATGTATTCCTTGTTGCGGTTTCAAATGTTCTTATACCTCGTTCGCATAAAATTACCTGCCTATTTCCTTGAGATAAAATGTATTCAGCCGCGTTCAACCAATCATCGATTGATGCACTCAGACCGCGCTTCAACATAATAGGTCTATGAGTTTTTCCAACTTCTTTAAGCAGTGCAAAGTTTTGCATGTTACGCGCACCAATCTGAAGTATGTCTGATACTCTCGCCACATCCTCCACCTGTTCGGTATCCATTACTTCGGTAATTACAGGCATCTCATAATACTTTCCTGCTTCAGAAAGAAATTCCAATCCTTCCAAACCAAGTCCTTGAAAGCTATATGGAGAGGTTCGGGGTTTAAAACATCCGCCGCGCAATATTTGTACGCCGTTCTCTTTGGCTTCAAGAGCACATTGTAAAATCATCTCTTTCGATTCAACTGAACACGGTCCGGCAATTACAACAAAATTATTCCCTCCGATTATCACATCTCTCACTTTAATTACTGTATCTTCACTTTTATATTCTCTACTTGCCAGCCGGTAATTTTTTGATTTAGATTTTTTAATAATGAGATTCTGAGAGTCATAAGAAATTGGCAATACCGATTTCTGAATGCCCGATTCCAAAATTTTTGTGTACTCAAGTTTTGTTTTAGTTAATTCTTGAGAAGGATAACATCCAAGAATTTTTATAAACCTTGTATACTGACCTAATTCATCCATAACATTCTTGATCGTTTCGTCAGTAATGTTTCCCTCAAAATCTAGATAGAACATTTCTTCCCAAGGATTTCCAATGATTGGACGCGATTCTAACTTTGTGAGGTTTACATTGTATTTGCGAAATACAT
>JAKAMS010000182.1 GCA_021812745.1 Bacteroidota bacterium
CATCTGTTTATCGAGTGTTGTAAAAAGACCAAGTTCAATTGCGGATAAAAGTATTCTGCTCTGCTGAAATGAATTAGCAAGCGCGCGGATCTCTTCCGGTTTAAGATAATCGTTTTGTGTGTTCATACTGTGACAGTCTGTTATTTTTTACTAATTAAATTTAACTGTCTTCAGATCATATTTCCATTTTTTGAAGAACATGGCTTTTTTAGAAAAGCTATTCCCGCTAATTGTATTTTTTCTTCTTAAACTAATGAGAACGAAATGATAGGGTGGGAATTGACTAGACTGTGTTTATTTAAAAAGAAAAATCCCGCATAAGCGGGATTCTTCTTACTTATTTAACCGCACCCTTACTTCATCAAAATCATTTTCTTGCTGATGTTGACATTGCTGCCGCTTAATCTGTAAATGTACATTCCGCTTGCCAGTTTACCGGCATCAAAGTTTACTTTGTAATATCCTGATAAATATTCGTCGTCACTAAGCAGATTTACTAACTGACCGAGAATGTTATAAACCGATAAATTGTATCTGCCGTTCTGAGGAATTGTAAATTCTATTGTTGTCGAAGGATTAAAAGGATTGGGATAATTTTGTTCCAGCTTAAATTCTTTTGGAAGTGAATACTCTATTATTATTTCTTTCGACCAGCTTCCACCTTTGTTGTCTGTAATTAAAAACTTGAGTGTGTCTTTCTGTGTTCCGGGAATGCGCTTTGCATCGAACGAAAAGAGAGTTTTTCTTTCTTCATTTGGTCTCAATTTGCTTATTGAAACGAGGTTATTACACAATTCAATTCCTATCGGATTGTTTGAAAGAGTAACCGTTAGTTTCTCTATATCTGTTGTTTGGGATTCGTTTAGGATACTCAGAGCAATCTCGTTGCTTTTTGTACCGGGAATAACTTCGTAACTGTTTTGAGCAAGCAGCGAGGTGGTTATAAATAATATTATTAAAGATATTCTTTTCATAATAATTTATCTCCTTACTTACATCTTGGTGAATCTTTAGATGCTTCTGCTTTTTCTTTATCTAACTTCCACATCAACTTCTTGTTCCCCTCAAACTTTACTGAAAATACTTTATCATGTTTTCCATGCAAGAATACGGTTGGTTGTCCTCTCTCTTGAGGTGCCGGATCAAACTTATTTTCACTTTCATGATCTAACAACACGGAGCCCTCGTTTTTATTATCGTAGCCAAACCAGGCTTCATATTTAGTTGGAGAGGTTTCTACTATACAATTAAGAAGAGGCAGAACAGAGTATGGTAATTTTTTATAAAGTCGAAAAGTCAGTGTATCGGTATTTATCCACTTATTTGTAGTGACCCAAACGGGAATAGATATTTCCCCATCCTTCACTTTTTTCTCATCGTTGTCCTTCCTCTTTTCATCTTCTCTACTTTCAGAATCATTTAGATCAATTTTTGTCTGCAGCAACGTATTTGACATAAACGTGGTTTTGCACGGCTTGCCGTTCCAGCTTATTACTGAGGCCGGTCTAAAATAATTTCCTTCGACTGAAAGAATGAACTCTTTGGTTTTAGTTACCGTAATTGCGGGTATGATTGTTTTTATAATTGGCAGCTTTGGCAAACGTTCTAATATGTATTTCGGGTAATAGTATAAAAACTTATAACCATCTGATGTTACAAATTGATTTGTATTTGTTACAGGATCCTGGTAAGCATGAATAATTGCTGTTTGATACTGATTTATTTTAAATGCTGCGCCAAGGCTGTCACTGCTGTTAAGTTTTGTTTTTGCATCGTTGATTAAATTTTGAAGTTGTAAGGAGAAGGCCGCATCTCCAAGCCAATTTAATGGAACACATTGAGTGTGATATGAAAGCAAGGAGTCAACCATTATGCTTACGGTAGAACTACTATCTGGAAGAATCGGCTTAAATAATTTTAAGGGCAATTTGCACCAATCGGCATATCGAGGGGAAAGACCAGATTGATTTTGCAAAACGAAATTATAATCATAAGGTGAACCATACTCAGTGAGTAAACTTTTGAGTATCTGCGCTTTAACATAATTGCTAGAATCTATTAGCGCTTGATTGGCTAAAAAAGAACGCATTTCGTTAGTTTTATGTTTACTTAAGAACTCTTGCAAATATACAACTCTGGATGATGATCTCGTCTCTTGCAAAAATCTTTGCTTAACTAACGGCAGCATTGGCTCTCCGTATATTTTGTACAATTCATACGTGGCAGAGTAGCTGTTATCAAGCTCGTTTGATTCATTAGCAATTTTTAATAATTCCGATTTCGCTTTCTGTTCATCTTCCGGAACATTCTTAATAATCATTGGCAGTAATGCAGTTGCTAGCCATTCAATGGAAGAATGATATTTATCTAATATCTCATACAAATAATTACGGTTGGTATAATCACCAAGTCGAAATAATATATAGTTTGCTGCAACCTTGTAATACAGAGACCAATAAACAGAATTTGAAAAGCTATAGTGATTTACAGAATCTATAAAAGCAAGCGTTAAAGGATGGGCTTGATCTGAGCCAAGAACCTGAAGCGTTCTTAAAAATTCAAATTGAACTTCGGGGCTTTGTTTCCAAAGGTTTTGGATCAGACCTGGAATTGCCTCTACAATTTTATATTGTGAGATAATTCTTACAGCATTCTCCGGAGAACTAACAGTACCTGTTGAATCTACATTAGCGAGATTTGCAATTAATGATTGTTTTATTTCTGGTGTAATTACCTGGGCAGTATAAGTACTAAAAAATGATACTAATAATAAGCCTAATAATAATATTTTATTTATCGTTTTCATTTTATCACCGCTCATTAAATTAATAATCTTTGTATATAATTATTTAATACATTTTGTACAGAATCATCACCCTGCACGTTTTGCTGATATCCCTCGCTTTCGCTTTCCAATCCCCACCTAAATTGTAATTGTACAGAAAATGCCTTTATCCAGTCATTAACATGACCTTGTGCACTCTTCAATACTTCTGTTTCGTTTTTTATCTCGGTACACGCGGGCTTAAATCTTAAATAGTCGGCTTTAAAATGTACATTATCATCATTAAATAAGTCATTCATTATTCTAATGAAATCTCTTTTGTGTACATTTTCATGAGCGACCGTAGCCTCAAAGACATAGTAATCTTGACCACCTCCATATTTTCTTTGGCTTTCTATATCATCATATGCTTTCACAATGTTTAATATGGAAATTGTATCGACATCTGTTATATGGAATAGCGCACTTTTATGCATCCTTTTAATATTGTCATAGCAAAAATCTAAAGTATAGTTAATAAGTATTTTATTTGCGGGCTCAATATTTATTTGCCAATGTTTCTCGTCTGTATTATAGCAAACTTTAATATCCCTTGCTGCAGGCGGTCTTGCATAATTTTCAGCTATTAGCGGTGGTCCAAATCCACCTCGTAATTTATCATTATCACATTCATTGTGAGTAAATTTCAAAGGCTCAGGTATAAGATCAAAAGTAGGAACTACAGGTGGAGTTGTTGTTTTGCATTTTGCGGTTTTCTCACAATCACCACCAATCTTTCCAATCGGAAAGTCTACATTCGTATAAGTATAATTACCGGCAGCACAGTAACCATTATCGACTGCTTTTGCGATAAATTTTCTGTTCAAATCCAGCGCTGCACTAATATTCATATTCTGATTCACAGCATTTTTATTTTTTTGTGGGTTGTTTCCTGTAGGTATTACCGAACTCGCAACAATTTCACCTTCTTCTACTATGGGTGCCCCTACTCTCAAAACCACGGAATCCGCATCAACACTAATAGAGTCAGCAACCACAAATCTTATCGGCTGTTGAATGCTGCTAAAATAATCTCTCTTTGTTCCCCCTGCATCCATTATCATTCCAAGTCCGCATCCCTCTTTTATTCCGATTTCAAAATGAGTTGTATCGGGATAATTAGATTCCCAGCCATATTTATTATTAACCTTTTTCACAATAATATTTACCGTGTCTCCCGGAGATAGACTTTCCTTTTCAAAATATGCTCTTACATATTCGGACTGGAGAATTGTAAGTGTATCGCTTCGTTGAAGTCCATTAGAAACTCCAAGCACTTTTACTTTCTTTGGAAATGAACTATTGAATGATTTGCAGGTTACCGAATACCTGTCGTAATCATCAAGAGAGGCTGTGATAAAGTTGCCTAATTCCTCTTGTAACATTTCATCGAAGAATACAACGTCTGGGTCAGTAGTGGCAAAACTTAACGCAACACTTTTATCTTGTGGCTCAGAATCGTGATTGTACTGTATTATAAATAAACTTCTATCATTTGCATAAGCCAAAGGATTGTAGAATGAAATTTGAAAATCGAATGGCGGTGGTGGCGGTGGAATTTCATTAAATGTAAATGTGGCAGTTCTTGTCCCTCCAAAATAAAACGCCATTTCATACCCGGCTAAAAATCTAGTATTGCCATCTGGAGCTACCCATGTTACACTGAATCCCACAGTAGAAACATAGTCTTCACCGCTACTTATGCTTACCTGGTATGTTCCGTTTATGGCGGGTGTCGTCAAAAGAAGAAGCGGAGTACTATATCCCGCACAACTCCCGGAAATAGAAATCGTCCCCTGACCTGAAACCGTTGCCGAGTATGGTCTTGCACCATTAAATAAAAATTCAATTGGTGAATAATTAGTTGTGATTGACAAATGAGGCAAGATTGGGTTTATCGCAATCTTTTCTTTAATCTTTACCTGAGAATAGATAGAACCAATAGAAAAAAATAAAGAGAGAGGAATTAGAAGAAGGAGAAAAGGAATTTTTTTTGAAAGGAGAAGAAGGGAAACCATGGGCGCCCCCGATTAAATTATTTCTGCTGAGCTATGGTAAGGATAATTTCAATTTGTGTCAAGTAAAATTTAAATGATATGGGTTATCATTTGATGGAAGGAATATTCTCTTTAAAAAGAAAAATCCCGCATAAGCGGGATCTTCCTTACTTATTTAACCGCACCCTTACTTCATCAAAATCATTTTCTTGCTGATGTTGACATTGCTGCCGCTTAATCTGTAAATGTACATTCCTGAAGCGAGCCTACTTGCGTCAAAGTTAACTTTGTGTTGTCCAACCGATAATTGATTATCAACCAGGTTAGCTACTTCTTCGCCAAGAACGTTGTAAACTTTCAAAGAATAAACTCCGGCTTTAGGAACCGCGAATTCTATTGTTGTTGTTGGATTAAAAGGATTCGGGTAGTTCTGAGCAAGTTTGAACTCTGTAGGAACTACTGCATTATCTTCAACTGCTGTAATGCTGTTGCTGCTTGTAATAGCGAAGACTTTTCCCTCTTTGGTACCAACATAAACATCGCTTGAGTTTGGATTAACCATCATCGAGCTGACACCGTTTCCGCTCATACCGAGTGAAGTCCATGTTGCACCGTTATCCGAAGAGACAAACACACCGTTTGTTAAAGAGCTTACATAAATCTTTCCGCTTAAATCAACAGAGATTGAGTAAACAAATGTTATATCGAGTGATGTAACTTTTGTAAAGCTTATTCCGTTATCGTCAGATCTGTAAAGACCATTTCCGTATGTACCCGAGAACAATGTGGTTGAAGTTGAAGCAAGAGACCAGATTACACTGTATCCGCAAGTTAATTTAGAGAAGTTCATTCCGTCTG
>JAKAMS010000183.1 GCA_021812745.1 Bacteroidota bacterium
GTGAAATAAACCTTATGTTCGGGAATGTCGTAATTCACTTTTACTTTTCTGTTTTCAATAAACTTTACGTTGTAATTATCGGCATAAAAGAGATCGGAAATCGTTACACCGTCGGAAATGCCGGCAGTAAGGTTAACGGGTTTGATAATGTCTTTTATGCTTGTTGTTGAAGGAGAGTTTTGAGCAGATATCGAAAGAGAAAAGAGAAACAAAAAAAAGTATAAAGATTTTATGCGGCGCATTGAATTCTCCAACTGAAAAAATTAGCTGCTTGTAAAATATGAAATTCCGGCTGTATTTGAGAATTGTATAAATTGATTAGTGTTTATGCCGCGCCGCTAAATATTTATCCAATCCGTTGAGGCATGTAATGTAAGAAACATTTTCATAACCGGATAAAATGTTTGAATGAACTTCAGAGAGAGCTTGTCCCCCAACTAAAATTTCTTGTTCGGGAAAATTTTCTTTAATAGTCTGAACAAATTTTATCAATCTGTTTATGTTCATATAAAAGCTGCTTGAAATTCCTACCACATCCGGTTTCTTGTCTTGTATCAGTCGAATAATTTCTTGCTCGGGTGTATTTGATCCGACATATATTGTATTCCAGCCGTTAGCGCTAAAATAACCGGCAACCATCCGCGCACCAAGATCGTGAAATTCTTTGTCAATGCAAGTAATCAAAGCCAACTTGCCGATTTTTTTTTCATTAACAAAAGAAGTTGAGACAAATTCGATCAAACCTTCGGTAATATTTGTTGCAACATGCTCG
The DNA here is from genome assembly GCA_021812745.1 of Bacteroidota bacterium. The sequence continues at coordinate 773 of JAKAMS010000183.1, forward strand.
TCGGCAATAGAACATTTTTCTTTTTCCCACATCTGTCCTATGCGGTACATCGAGCGCTGAAAGAGTTCCATGTAAATCTCTTTGATGCTGACGTTATTCTGAATTAACCTCTGGACAATCTGAGCGCACTGTGTTTTATCGCCATCGAGCAAAGCATTGAGATAATGAAGGTAGACTGCTTCTGAAATCATTTTAACCGAAAAATTAGTTTCACCAGTTTCTAAACGAAAAAAGGGTGCAAATGATTCCAAATCAAGAATTGTTTTTAACTCTTTTTTTGTTGATTAAACGAGAGATCCGGTAACTGGTATAAGCAAAGAATGGAGCGGCAAGAACGTCAATTGTATAATGAACATGCTGAAGAAGTACAAATGAAGCCACTAAGAATGTGCAAACCAAGAAAACTACTTTTAGTTTTTTACTTTTTGCTGTCAAGAAAAAGAGAAACATTGTTGATGTATGTCCCGAAAAGAAAAGATCGCGCAATAATGTTGTGCCGCCGCCAAAAAATTCAACAAAGGGATCGGTCAAAGGAATTATTTGAACGGGCGCGTTTAACGGAAGAAAATAGATTGTAATTATTCTAAGTGCCGCAATTAAAGTATATGACTGAAGTGCGGTCAGCATTCTTGCCGGATGGAAAGTCAAAAAAACCAGTGCTGTGATCAATCCTCCGTAAATCAAAATAAAAGTTAACCATGTTAGATCAACCGGATTAAAAGAAGAAAGAAAAGGATCGTTGAAAGAAAATCCCGGTCGGTGCTCATTATAAGCGAGAAAATTTGCCAGGAAGAAGAGAACAAGCGCAAGCAAAATGAGTGTGATTAAAGTTTTTATTCTGAAAACTCTGTCTGATAAAGCTTCTTGCCAGACCGATTTTATGTAGAGAAGTTTATTCAATTATTTTTTAGAATTTCTTAAAATGACGCCAAGAAAATAGTGAAAGTAAAAGATAACTTCTATAATAAGTTATAAACCGCGTCAGAAATTTTTTGGCACCCACAGTTAATTATTCTTACTAAATGCAGCCCGGCTGAAAAAATGAATTTGAAAAAATTATTAATTCAGCTTTCCAAAAATTTTCATGAAAAAAGCGGTTGTTCTATGGAAAAAGTCGGCGTTTTTAATGAACATCATTGGGCAGCCGGAACGGATGACTGATAATCCATTCTCTTCGCCGAGTTTTGCGGCTTCTTCAGAAAAACTTCCGTTGCCAAACGAACGGTGAAACCAAATTTTTGGAATTCCATTTTCAATACATTGTCTTACAACATCAACAGAAACCGCCGGACTAGTTGCTATAAATACCGCGTCCGGTTTTTTAGGTGTTGAGCTTAATGTAGGGTAACATTTATCTCCCTCAATCTGATCTGCAAACGGATTGATGGGATAAATAGTGTAACCGGCAGATTTAAATTTTTTGTAAATAGGGTTACCCACTTCACCCTTTGGTTTACGTGATACACCTGCAATTGCAATAATTCTTTGCGAAAGAAAGTCGTCAACTTTTTCTTTGTAGTTCATAATTAAATTCCTTGTTGTAATATTTTATTCTTTCTACACAATCTAAAATAAAAAGAAGCGCATTAGATTTATAATTTTCTTGCAATAACAATGGGCGTTTTTATAATCTCAACATTGCCGGATCCTTCCGCTACGGTTTCAATCAGTAAGATGTAAATTCCTATCCGAAGCGGTTTATTGTTATCATCTAGCCCGTCAAAAATAAGAGAATTTTTTGATGAAGAGAGACGGTTCTCGGCTAAAGTTCTAACTAAACGACCGCTGCTGTCAAAGACTTTCATTCTAACCTGCGAGAGCGGCTTAGTTAAATCAAAGTTTATTACTGTGTAATCTTCAAAACCATCGCCATCGGGAGAAAACGGATTCGGATTGATTGTAACTTTAGATTCACGCGAAAGATTTTGTGAGAAGATTGAATTTTGTCTGCCGGGTGTTCCTCCTTCTGCGCCGACGCAACTACTCCAATTAGTATGGTTGTTAGAATCAAAGAGCGGATTCAATCTTTCGAGAGATCTGTTTTTTGTAATTACAACATTTTTACTGTGCCAATCAGATGAATATGTGAGTGAATCTAAAGTTGTTCCGTAGAAATCTTTTAGCACAATCATCGAAGCGTCGTTTAACAAACTCAGAGAAGAACTGCATGAAATATTAATACGGCTTTCCGTTTTCAGCCATGGGTAATTATTATAGATTAATGAATCTGCAGCCAGTAAAAAATATTTTTTTGGGGGAAGCATTAAATACGTTTTTGCCAATTTGTATTTATTTGAAGCGCCAATCTTTACTTGCATTCCGGAAAGTTGTACGGAATCTTCCGAAGAATTAAAGAATTCGATGTATTCGGAATTTTCTTCAGCCGGATCGAACAGAATTTCATTTATTATCAACGCTCCGGAAAAATATTTTGTCAGATTTATTACCGAGTTCTTTATCCCGGGAGTCGCGCCATTTAGACTTACTGACATAGACCAGTTCGCGGAATCGGTTGCCGGTCTATTTAAGGAAATCCGTTCGAGTGAGAAACCTTTTTCTCCTCCCCAAGAGGAATTGTATTTCATGCTGTCAATTACAGCGTCTCTGAAATCATAAATGATAATCCCATCTGCCGGACTTAAAGAGCCGAACTTTGCCTGGAAAAATTTTTTGGGAGGATAGTATAGATAGCGCAGAGAATCGTATGTGATAATTGCAAACTCACCCGGATTTAATAAAACATCTTTCGTTGTAATTGCCGATTTTGTAGGAGAAGGAAGCAGGTCACTTATCTTCCAGTTTTTTAAATTCACCGGTTCCGCCGAGGCATTCACAATCTCAATCCATTCCGATTCGCCCGCTAAAGGATCGTGCATTATTTCATTGATGAGAATTGTGTTCCGTTTCAATCCCGGAATAATATCTGCCGCAAAAGTATTGTTGAGCGTGTCTTCATCTTCGGCAAATAAAATTTTACATATAATGGTTTTAGTTTCGTTCAATTTTAATTTTGCATTTGAAATAACCAGAGTTGAATCGCTTGGTAAAATATTCTTTCCAGTTCCTTCGCTAAAGTAATTCAATCTATTATTGGAAAGAATAAAGAATTGAACGGTGAAACCGCCTGAAGTATTTGTCCCGCTGTTTATAACTTTAGCGGCAAGATTTATTTCGTCATTATAAGCGGGATAAGGAATTTGCGAAGAAATTGATTTAATGAATAGATCAATTTTTTTTGAAGTAATACTATTTATTCTTCCCGGTGTACTGAGTTCAAGATCTTTTGACGAGCCCCAATTATTTTTATCTACGGAAGAGGCAGAGATTGATTTCCGCTCAAGTGATTTTCCGTACGTACCGCCCCATGATAGTTCATACCGCATCGAATCAATTGTAACATCCCGGGCATCTTTAATAACAATGCCGTCGGAATCATTGTTCAAGTTTGCGAAGGATGAGATAAGAATCTTTGAGGAAATTACACGGTGAAAGTTTGTTATAGCCGAATCTTTAGCAATTACTAAAAATGTTTTGCCCGGAAAAATGTAATCCTTTGATTGAATCTTTGTTTTTGATGGGGTTGTTAAAAGGTCTGTGATTGACCAATTCTCCATGTCAACGCCAAAATCCAAATTGTTATATAGTTCAAGCCATTCCGGTTCACCGTTAACCGGATTGTACATTATCTCGTTAAGAAGAATAGACTGCGGGGCATAGCCGGGAAAAATGCATAAAGAATATTTGTTGTTACTAAGATCTTCGTCCTTGGCACAGACAATTATTACTTCAAACATTCTTTTGTTTATTAGCTGTTCTATTGAGTAACTAAAGGCAGTGCTAAATTTTTCTCCGGGCTTAATGCTGTTACCAGCTCCGGGCGTAAATTCCTCAATTTGAATTTTACTTCCGTCTTTGTTGATTTCATCTAAAACAATTTTGAATGTTACACCTTGTTTCCCAACATTTTGAATGTCAGCTTTCAGGCTTACTTTTTCTCCCGCAATTGGCATGAGTGGAACGGATGAAAAAGCCGTTACAGCAAGATCATATTTTTTCTGCGAAACAGAATTAACAAAACCCGGAGTTGCTCCATTTAAGCTCTCGGTGGTTTCCCAATTTGTGGAATCTGATGAAGAGATTACAGGGTCTATTCTTTCTAAGGATTTACCGGAATTGCCTCCCCAGCTGGATTTATACTCAAGCGAATCTATTATACGGCTCAATGAATCGAGAAGAATCAATTTGTCTATTGTGTTGTTCATTGTTGGGAACGGTGCGATCAATAAGTGTGGAATCGTAGGATATTTTGCAAAACCCAGTGTGTCTTTCGCGATTACAAAATATTCTTCCGGCTGAAGAATAACATTATGGTCAATAACTTTAGCTGTGTCTGAATGATTCGCAATTTTATAACCACATAAATTAATTTGTTTAGTGCTGGCGTTATAAATTTCAACCCACTCCTGTTCGGGCGAAGTTGGTCCGTACATGATCTCGTTTACAACAAGATCGCCCCTACGTTCGTTAATTAGTACACCGTTTATTTTGAAAGAGGCATCGTTGTTTTCCAAATATTCATCCTGTGCAAATTCAACTTTAGCAATGAATTGATTTATACCTTGAACAAAATTTGAAATAGTAAATTGAAATTCAGCAGAATCGCCGGAAGCAATTGCGGTTCCGGTTTTTTCACTTATTAACTCCCCGGATTGTCCCACCAAATCGAAATTGTTGTCGAGGTAAAGTTTTATTAAATAATTTTGTGCGGAACCGATTCCCAAATTTTCTATTGTGATTTTTGCCATGAAGGTTTTTCCCATCTCGGCATACTTTGAAATAGTTGAAAAATTACTAATTGACAGATCGAAATTTTTTGACACAACGGAATTAATTTTTCC
>JAKAMS010000184.1 GCA_021812745.1 Bacteroidota bacterium
CCGGTCTCAAACCTAAAAGATTTTGCGTTATTGACCGGATCTGTGTACTCTCTGTGAGTGTTTGCAAAAATCTCTTGAAAGCCGAGACCAAGACGGGTTACTATGTGCGCATACTTATCATAAGTAAAACCGATTGTTTGTGTAACATAACATGGATCGAGGAAATTAGCGGTTTCAACTTGCGGAGTAACTGTATAGTTATAACCCCTGGCTACGGAAGATCTGATTGAATTAGAAATGAATGGACTTACAGCCCACTGCAAATTATAAATTGCAACATTCTCTATATAGAAATCGTTATCGGTAGTTTTATAAGTGGATGAACCGATTTTAGATCTTCCGTACATTGCTTTAATTGAGTTCTTAAACGACCACACATCACCGTTTAAATCATAATGAATATTGCCGATAAAAGTCCACGCAATTGAATTATCACCGCCCTTAACCCAATTGGTAAAAGCTATTTGATTGATTCCGGCGCTTACAACAAAAGAAGGGATCCATTTATTTTTAAGAGAATCCGGAATTTGTCCGAATGATGTTCCAAGAGATAATAAAATTAATAAAGCAAAAATTTTTTTCACGACCTCAATTCCCGAAAGTTAATTTTTTGTGCCCAAAGTTAAAAAATATTTTCCCCCTAATCATATTTCAGTTCTTTAAAAGGAATTTTACTTCACGATTTTTTGTTTTGATTTAGAACGATTTCATATATTACCCTTTGCGCTTTACCAAATACAATTAAGAAGATGAATAAATTCGAATTAGTCTCAAATTATGAGCCGTCAGGCGATCAACCGAAAGCAATTGCAGAACTGCTGGAAGGATTGAAGCGCGGGGACAAACATCAAGTTTTGCTGGGCGTTACGGGAAGCGGCAAAACTTATACGATGAGCAACATTATAAAAGAATATAACCGCCCAACACTTATAATTTCTCACAACAAAACTCTTGCGGCACAGCTCTTTTCCGAATTCAAATCTTTCTTTCCCAATAATGCCGTTGAGTTTTTTATTAGCTATTATGATTATTATCAGCCGGAAGCTTATGTAGTCAAGCGCGATCTTTTTATCGAAAAAGATTTTTCTGTGAATGAAGAGATTGACCGTTTGAGATTGAAAGCGACGACTTCTCTCATCGAAGGCAGAAACGATGTAATAATTGTTGCAAGTGTTAGCTGTATTTACGGAATTGGTGCGCCGGAAGAATACGCACGGCAGATAATATTTCTTCGCAAAGGACAAATAATTGAAAGAAAAAAATTTTTACGCAACTTGATTGACGTTTATTACACAAGAAATGATGCGGATTTTACTCGCGGCACTTTTCGCGCGCGAGGCGATGTTGTTGAGATTATTCCGGCATATCAATACGAAGAAGCAGTCAGAATTGAATTCTGGGGAGACGAAATTGAGCGGCTATCAATCATTGATTCCATAACCGGTGATGTAATTCGTGAAGTTGATTCAATTCCTATCTACCCGGCAAAATATTTTGTTACTACTCGAGATCAAGTTAACCGTGCAATCATTTCTATTGAAGAGGAACTCCGCGAACAATTAAAATATTTTTGGTCTCAAGAAAAATATGTTGAAGCTCAACGGCTTGAACAACGAACCAAATACGATATTGAGATGATGCGCGAGATCGGATATTGTTCCGGAATTGAAAATTATTCACGGCACATGGATGCCCGCGCCCCCGGTTCACGACCCTATTGTTTGTTCGATTATTTTCCTAAAGATTATCTATTAATTGTTGATGAATCTCACGTAACAATTCCGCAGATACGCGGAATGTATAATGGAGACCGCTCGCGAAAAGAAGTATTGGTCGAATATGGATTCCGGCTTCCTTCGGCTCTTGATAACCGTCCGCTCAAATTTGAAGAATTTGATGCAATGACAAATCAATTAATTTATGTAAGCGCGACTCCCTCTGATTATGAATTCACGCGCAGTAACGGAACGTTTGTAGAACAAGTAATTCGTCCTACGGGTTTGCTCGATCCGGAAATTGAAGTCCGTCCCGTGAAAGGACAGATTGATGATTTGATTGGTGAAATCCGTAAGCGGGTTGTGTTGAAAGAACGCGTACTTGTTACAACACTCACAAAAAAAATGGCGGAAGATTTAACAGACTATTTAGATAAACTAAAAATTAAAGTCAGATACATTCACAGCGAGGTTGATGCGTTGGAACGAGTTGAAATTATACGTGATCTTCGCATTGGCGAGTTTGATGTTCTGGTGGGAGTAAATTTGCTGCGGGAAGGTTTGGATTTGCCGGAAGTTTCTCTTGTAGCTATTCTTGATGCCGATAAAGAAGGATTTCTCCGAAGCGAAAGATCACTTATGCAAACAGCCGGACGAACAGCCCGTAATGTTAACGGCAGAGTAATTATGTACGCGGATAAAATTACAGAATCAATGCGCAAGACAATAGAAGAAACAACCCGCCGGCGTAAACTTCAAACCGAGTACAATCTTGAACACAAGATTACTCCGACAACAATTTATAAAAGCGTTGAAGAGATTATGAACGCTACTTCAATTGCAGATGTCCGGAAGAAAGATTATGAAAAAGAAGACAATGCATTTATGAAAATAGCCGAGCCGGTAATAAAATATATGACCGAGGATCAGCGTAAAGAATTGTTGGAACAAATGACAGAAGAGATGCTTGCCGCCGCAAAGGATTTGGAATTTGAACGAGCGGCAAATATGCGCGATGAAATTGATAAACTGAAGAAGATGATCAAATAATGCAAAGTGTGAAGCAAAAAGTTTTTTGTTCGTTGTTTAATAAACAGAGTCTTTAAAAAATCTGAGAATAAACCATGTTTATTGGACATTTTGGAACCGGGTTAGCCGCAAAGAAGCTTGATTCAAAAATATCATTAGGCACATTGTTCTTAGCGGCACAGTTTATAGATTTGCTCTGGCCTATTTTTTTACTGCTTGGATTAGAAAAAGTAAAAATTGAACAGGGCAACACAACCTTCACTCCGTTGAATTTTATCTCCTATCCATATTCACACAGCTTATTTGGAGTTTTAATCTGGTCTCTCCTGTTTGGCTCAATCTATTTTCTATATAGAAAAAACATTAAGAGCGCGTTATTGTTAGCCGCGTTAGTAATGAGTCATTGGATTCTTGATTTAATAACACATAGACCGGATTTGCCAATAATTCCTTTTGGTGATATTAAAGTAGGATTCGGTCTATGGAATTCGGTAATCTTCACAATGTTAATTGAAGGATCAATTTTCGGAGTAGGAGCTTTTCTTTATATAAGCTGCACTAAAGCAGAAAACAAAAAAGGAAAAATTGGTCTTTGGAGTCTTCTCGCTTTTCTAGTTATAATTTATCTGATGAACATATTCGGTTCTCCGCCGCCATCCGAAAAAGCAATTGCCGTTGCGGGTTTATTTCAGTGGTTGTTAATAGGATGGGCGTATTGGATAGATAAGAATAGAGCGCCGAAAGCGGAATAAGAGATGAATAAAGTTTATTAATAAAGAAGCTCTATAGAAAAGGGGCTTGATAAATCAAGCCCTCTAAAAAGAAATTGATAATTAATTCTGAATTATCAATTCGCAATTTGCAATTTATTTTTCAGCTCTGCGGGAATTACATTTTTATGAACCATAATGGCGATTGTCTTTAAGCGAATATACTGCTCAGAAATATACCAGTAGCCATCATATTTTGAGTTCTTCGTTCCCCACGAATTTTTTGTGTAATAAAATTTATGACCGTCTTGATCTTTAGCAATTCCAACAATATGCATTAAATGGTCATCGGTTGTTGTGCGGTTATCAAAAGCCTCTTGATGCATTTGTTGTGTTACAACTTTTTCTGCTTCCGGTTTCTCTACGGCATCATCTTCCTTTTTGGCATCATCAACAACCGGCAATTCTTCTTCTAGCGGAACAATTGCAACTCCTTTCTTACGATTAAAATACTTTTCGCTCACATCTCCATCCCAGGCAACAGAATATCCGTTTGCCAAAGCGTTATCAATAATTTTCATCAAGTCGTCGAGTGGAACGTTGTAGTACAAACCCTTACTCCAATTGTCGGGAACCTCAAGATCAAATTGTTTATAGAATGGATGATGGGTGAATGATGTTAGTTCAACATAATCGTCCGGATTGAATCCCATTGCTTCAACAAAACTTTTTGGTGTGTAAGTTTTGCCTTGGTATGTAAATTCTTTTGGCGGAACGCCAAGATAAATATTTAACGTTGATTCAATTACTTGTGGCCAGAGCGGAGTAATTTTTCCGCCTTTGTCTTTATTAACTGCATCAACAATTCCTTTAATTACAGCATCCATCTCGCCGTGATTATGCTGCTCTTCGCCGATGTTCATTCCTTTGTAGACTTCTTCCGGAACAAACCCATGATCTCGAATTACATTCATCACATCGTGAGCCTGTCCGCCTTCGCCAAAATTTGTAAGTCCGCTGTACCGAATAAAATTTTCCGCTTTTAGAGGATAAGCATAGCGCACATTAAACATTGTAGAAAGAATATTTTCGCCTTTTCCCATTCGCATTAACTCTGTTTCAACAAAGGAAGTTGTTGCGAAGGACCAGCAAGTTCCGGTTCTTGCCTGATTCTTTACAGGTGTGGTTTTAACCTCTTTAACCATTTCAAATTCGTAAACGTCTTTCTTTTTCTTTCCTTGTGCGTCAGCCAGATAAGGAAGCAATATTACTGCAAAAAATATTAGAGCTAATTGACGGAATTTCATCGTCTCTCCGATTATTTATTAATTGTGATTGGAAATTTATCTATTCGTAAAAACAAATCATAATAATTATAAAGTGCTTATCTAAAGAGGATTGCTTTTTAGATTGAGTAGAGATAATTTGGAATAGAATTCAAAGAAGGAGTGTAAACAGTGTCTTTATCAAAGAGATTTATTCTTTTTAATTTCTTTTTCTTGATTGCTCTAACACAGATAGTTTTTCCGCAATCACCAAGATTTGGAATTGTAATTCACGGCGGTGCCGGAACAATTTTAAAATCAAACATGACGCCGGAAAGAGAAGCGGAGTATACCGCTAAACTCAACGAAGTTCTTAAAACCGGTTACAAAATTTTAGAAAATGGCGGAACTGCTCTCGATGCGGTTAATGCCGCTATAAATATTATGGAAGATTCCCCTTTGTTTAATGCAGGAAAGGGTGCTGTATTAACAGAAAAAGGTGTAGCTGAACTTGATGCATCAATAATGGACGGTAAAAATTTAATGGCTGGTGCGGTTGCCGGAGTGAGACATATCAAAAATCCAATTAACTTAGCTCGGCTTGTAATGGAAAAATCTCCACATGTTATGATGGTAGGAGAAGGCGCTGAAGAATTTGGAAAAGAAAATAATATTGAAATGGTTGACAACAGCTACTTCATTACAAAAGAAAGATGGGAATCGTATAAGAAAATGCTTAAGCGAGAAGAAGAAAGAAAAAAAGCAGAGAAGCATGGAACGTGCGGTGCGGTAGCGCTTGATAAAAACGGAAATCTCGCTGCGGGTACTTCAACAGGCGGAATGATGATGAAAAAATTTGGACGGGTTGGAGATTCCCCAATCATAGGTGCTGGCACTTACGCGAACAATAACACATGTGCGGTTTCGGCTACCGGTTACGGTGAATATT
>JAKAMS010000185.1 GCA_021812745.1 Bacteroidota bacterium
TTTCACTATTTTGAATAAAAAAAACATTTAATTGATTTAGGCAATAACATTATTAGAAGCATTTCCATTTATAAAGATAAATTTATAACAAATTAGTGAAGACAATTGCTATGGAAGAAATTAAACAGTTCAAGCGAAAGATTAAAATAAAAGTTAGATTTTCTGACCTCGATGCAATGCGCCATGTGAACAACGCCGCCTACCTTACATATCTTGAAGAAGCGCGCATAGATTATTTTAACGAACTTTTTAACCGCAAGAAAGAAAGTCTTGATTTTGATGCCGTTGTGGGAAGGATAGAGATAAATTATCTTTACCCGATTGTACTCGGGGATGATGTTGAGGTTTTTACGCGTGTATCAAAACTCGGTACCAAAAGTGTTGATGTTGAACATATTATAGCCGTAAAGAAGGGAAATGAGCTGATCAAATCTGCTACTTCTCTTACGAAGCTTGTTTATTATGATTACAAAACTCAAAAAACAAAAGTTATGACAGATGATGTCAAGGACAGAATTGCCGAGTATGAAGGATTAAATATTTAATGCCGGATTTTATTCCTAAAGTTTTTTGATTGCATTTTCTATGTCTAATGATCTTTGAATCTTTCTTAAAGCAGTTGGTTCAGAAATTCTTTCTTTGCAATCCGGAATGTTGCACATCTCACATGTATCATTTACAATTCTAAACGGAATGTTTGGGTCATTCCAGAAATTAATTTTTTTCTTCAACTGTTCATCTAAATAAAAACCAAGTGTAACGCTTGTAAAAGTATTTGGATCAAGAATGTTTTGTTGCGCCACAGAAAAAGAAATGTATTCATCATTTGTCTCGTGAAATTTAGAATGAATAATTCCCGTTTTCATTTTACCATGACTGTTAACACCTTTTAATTCTTCTTTAATATTTTTCAATACTTCAATTGAAACCCAGCGGCGGCAGTTATGCTCGTGGGTTTGATATCCGCCCGGATTTTGCTTGATGTTCAGCCGGACCTCTTTTGTTAATTCATATCTGTCTGTCTCAGCGATAGTGTTGAACCGAAGGAAAAAATATTTTTTGAGTCCAAATTCTTTACCGGAAAGATTAGCCCACCTTTGGAAAAACATTTCGGGAGTTGTATCATTTTTTGTTACAAGATTAACCAGAAAATTGTCATCCCATTTCTCTTGTGAGAAGAAATTATTTATATCTGCTATGAATTGGTTCTTGCCAAGTATTAATGCGGTAGCAAAATATGCGGCAATGTGATTATTAAGGAGATGATCAAATGTATTTAACTTCAGACTGGAATGGATGTAACTTCTTTTGGATATGTTAAGATAGTTGTAAGCCAGTTCTTTGCCAATGATAAATAATTTCTGAGCATTTGAAAGTTGCGGATTTAAAAATAATACCGGCTGTTTTCCGGGCTTTAATACTCCGCGCAGTTGTCCAAGCTCTTCAAAATTGTCGAATCTCTTTTCATCCAGCTTGTAGTTATAATATTGAATAAGAATTTGGGAAAGCTGTTCATAATTTTTTGGATGAGCAGATGTTAAATGAAAATCATCAATAAATTTTTCAACCGACAATTCGATATCTGCCAAATAGTTATCATTAATTTCCTTAAATATTCTTAAAGCAGTTCTACTAAAATTATTTTGGCTCAATTCTGTACTCCGAGCCATTTCAATAACTGTTGTTACAAGCGCACTTAATTGATAAGAAGCACCGGACATTAAAGAGATAAATTTGTTCAAATCAATTCCGTAATGATCAAGAGGTAGCATTTCGAGAATATTTGATTCAATCAGTTCTGCAATAGGAGTTAAATTTTTAGTGAGTTTTAATGTAACAAGTTCATCATAACTCACACCTAGGGCTTGAGCAAGTTGTGCAATCTTATCTGCCTTAGGATATTTTTTCCCTTTCTCAATTTCATTTAAGTAAGAGACAGAAAGTGAACATTTCTCTGCTAAATCAACTAATGAAAAATTTCGCTCTTGGCGAAGTTGTTTCATCTTCAGACCGAATATCAGTTTAATGTAATTATCTTGGTTTTTCAAAAACTTCTCTTTTTTTGTTTCTAATATAGAGATGTTTTTTGAAAGAAATCACAGCAAATATTCTTCGGTAGCGAAATTTCGCTTGCATTATCTAATTTGTTGGCTTATCTTGAAACAAAAAAAAGTTCTTAAGTCATTTATCAACAAATTTCAATTGAGGTGGGTATGGCTGAACTAAAAAGACTTTTCGATTTGATATCCTTTCAAAAAGAAAATTACCCTATTAAAAATTGTGTATCCGATAAAAAAAATGGTCTGTGGGTAAGTTACAGTACGGAAGAAGTTCAATCAATTGTAGATAGGTTCAGTCTCGGTCTGTTGAAGCTTGGAGTTAATCCCGGCGATAAGCTTGCTATTATTTCTCCAAATAGAACTGAATGGAATTTTGTTGATCTTGGAATTCTTCAAGCAGGCGGCATTGATGTTCCCATCTATCCTAATATTAGTGTAGAAGAATACGAATACATTCTGAAAGATGCGGAAGTGAAATATGCCTTTGTCGCTAATTTGGATCTGTATCAAAAAATCAGTTCAATAAAACACAAAGTGAAATCGTTAATTGATATTTACACGCTCGATAAACTTGAAGGTAGAAAACATTGGGAAGAAATTTCAGAACTTGCAGATGAATCACAAAGAGAAAGACTCAATCAGATTAAAGATAAAATTCAATGGAATGATTTAGCTACAATTATTTACACTTCCGGAACTACCGGAATTCAGAAAGGAGTAATGCTTTCGCACGGTAATATTCTGAGTAACGTCAATTCAATTCAGCAAATAATGCCAATTAATAATTCCCACCGGGTTATTAGTTTTCTTCCTATATGTCACATATTTGAAAGAACGGCTGTCTATTATTATATGAAAATAGGTGCTGCGATTTATTATGCAGAAAGTATAGAAAAGGTTGGTGATAATCTTAAGGAAATAAAACCGAATTACTTTACAACAGTACCGCGCCTTTTAGAGAAGATTTATGATAAGATTATGGAAAAGGGAAGAGATCTTAAACAACCGAAACAAGCAATCTTTGGCTGGGCGGTAAATCTGGCAAACCATTATCATCCACAAGGTAAGACTAATTTATTTTATGATGTACGGCTTTGGGTAGCGCGAAAAATTGTTTTTTCAAAATGGCTTGAAGCTCTTGGCGGCGAAGTTAAAGGAATTATCAGCGGTGCCGCTGCATTGCAGCCGCGTTTAGGAAGAATATTTACTGCTGCCGGAGTTAATATTGTAGAGGGATATGGTCTCACCGAAACAAGTCCCGTTATTACTTGTAATCGCTTTAAAGATTATTATATCGGAACAGTCGGTCTGCCGATTCCGGATGTTCAAATCAAGCTTGCCGATTCCGGAGAAATATTAACGAAAAGTTCAAGTGTTATGCTTGGTTACTACAATAAACCGGAAGCGACAAAAGAAGCCGTTGATGAAGAGGGCTGGTTTCATACCGGTGATATCGGAGTTTTGGTTAACGATAAGTACTTGAAAATTACCGATAGATTAAAAGAAATATTTAAAACATCCGGCGGTAAATTTATTACTCCTCTTCCTATAGAGAATAAAATGAAAGAATCACTTTTTATTAGAAATATTATTGTGATTGGTGAAAACGAAAAATTCTGCGCCGCTCTTGTTGTGCAGGAATTTGATTTCATAGAAAAATGGTGCGAAAAGAAAAGTGTTAAAGATTATCTTGAAACAGGAATGACCTGCCATGAAGTTGTAAAGGAAAGAATCTGGAAGGAAATTCAGCATTACAACAAACGGTTCAGTCATATAGAACAAGTTAAAAAATATGAATTAGTTGATAAAGACTGGACAGTTGATACCGGTGAACTAACCCCAACCTTAAAACTAAAACGTAGAGTAATAATGAAGAACTACGAAAAATTAATTGAGAAAATCTATTCAGAGCCACTAACTACAAACTAAATAAAAAAACATTATGAAAAGAAAAATCAATGAAGTTGCAGTACTGGGTTCCGGTGTAATGGGTTCTCGCATTGCTGTTCACTTTGCAAACATTGGATGCAAAGTCTATTTGCTGGACATAGTGCCAAGGGAATTGAATGATTCCGAAAAGAAAAAGGGGCTTACTTTGCAAGACCCGGCTGTTAGAAACAGAATTGCAAATGAAAATCTGCAAAATGTTCTCAAAGCAAAACCATCGCCAATTTATCGAACTGAATTTGCTTCAAGAATTTCTACTGGAAATTTTGAAGATAACATGAACCTGCTTTCTAATGTTGATTGGATTATCGAAGCAGTTGTTGAAAATCTTGAGATCAAAAAGAAAGTTTTTGATAATGTTGAAAAATTTCGTAAGCCGGGAACATTGGTTACAACAAACACTTCAGGAATTCCTATTCATTTAATGAATGAAGGACGTAGCGAAGATTTTCAAAAACATTTTTGCGGCGCTCACTTCTTCAATCCGCCGCGCTATCTTCAACTATTAGAAATTATTCCCACACAAAAGACAAATCAAGACGTGATTGATTTCTTGATGTGGTATGGAGATTTGTATCTTGGTAAAACAACAGTGCTCTGCAAAGACACGCCTGCATTCATCGCCAATAGAATTGGTGTCTTCAGCATTATGGCTGTCTTCAAATTAAAAAAAGAATTGGGTTTGAGTATTAAAGAAATTGATACTCTTACCGGACCGTTAACCGGTAAACCAAAATCAGCAACTTTCAGAACAGCAGATGTTGTTGGAATTGATACGCTTGTAAAGGTTGCAAATAATGTTTATCACGATTGCCCCAACGATGAATCTCGTGATCTTTTTGCGATTCCTGATTATGTAACCAAACTTGTTGAGAACAATTGGCTCGGTGATAAAACGGGACAAGGTTTCTATAAAAAATCTAAAGATGAAAAAGGTGAAAAAGTAATTCTTGAACTCGATACAGAAACTTTTGAATACCAACCTAGTCCCAAATCAAAAATGGCTTCTGTTACAGCGGCAAAACCGATTGATAACCTAAAAGACAGATTAAAACTTTTGCACAGCGGCAAAGATAAAGCAGGCGAATTTTTACACTCGCTTAATTTTTACATTTTCCAATATTCCTCGAATAGAATACCGGAAATTTCTGAAGAGCTATATAAACTTGATGACGCAATGCGTGCTGGATTTGGCTGGGAATTAGGTCCATTTGAGACTTGGGATGCGCTCGGCGTTAAAAAAACAGTTGAGCAAATGACCGCTTCAAATATGAAGCCCGCTGATTGGATATTGAAAATGTTGGAAAGCGGATTTACTTCTTTCTATAAATCTGAAAATGGGAAGAAAAAGTTTTACGATATCTCTTCCAACTCCTACAAAGAAATTCCCGGCAAAGGTGGGTTTATTATCTTAGACAATTATCGTGCTAATGAACCGGTATGGAAAAATTCCGGCACAACTCTGCACGATCTTGGCGATGGAATTGTTAATCTTGAATTTCAAACTAAGATGAACTCAATTGGTTCAGAAATTTTAGAAGGCATAAATAAATCAATTGAGATTGCAGAGAAGGATTTTAAAGGATTAGTTATTGGAAATAACGGACAGCATTTTTCTGCCGGTGCAAATTTAGCAATGATGTTTATGCTTG
>JAKAMS010000186.1 GCA_021812745.1 Bacteroidota bacterium
AGCTGCTCTACCAACTGAGCTAAGCCAGCATTTTTAGTGCGCAAATCTAATATAAAAACCACATTCAGCGCAACAATTTCAAACGAATAATTCTATCTAAATCTTTAATTTATTGCATCGGCAAAAATTATATATTTGAACTGAAAATTATTGATAATCATGCTATCTAAAAACCAGATCAAATATTACTCTTCGCTTCTTAATAAAAAGCAGAGGCATCAAGAGAAAAAATTTATAGTCGAGGGATTGAAACTTATCACCGAAGCGATTGATTCCGGATTCCGGTGTGAGATTGTCATTTTTCAAAAAGATTTTCTTGATGAAAATATTGACTTCGCAAAGTTCATTGAGAAAACTAAAATTAACTTTGATTCGGCGAAAGCACCGGACTTTGAGAAAATGTGCGATACAAAAACCCCGCAAGGAGTCGTTGGAGTATTCAATTTCAAAGAGCTGTCTAAAACCAATCTTGAGAACGAAAAATTAATTGTCGCTTTAGAAAATATTTCAGATCCCGGAAATTTGGGTACAATCGTTAGAAATTGCGATTGGTTCGGTGTGAAGAATGTTCTGTTGAGTTCCGGTTGCGCGGAAATATATAACCCAAAAGTTGTCCGTTCTTCAGCCGGTTCAATTTTCCATCTTAATTTTTTCTATGAGAATAATTTTTACGGAGTGTTGGAAGAGCAGAAGAAAACCGGCTATAAAATTTTATGCGCTGATTTGAATGGTGAAAATCTTTATAACTTTGCTCAAAATGAAAAAATGATTCTTGTTCTTGCAAATGAAGCCAATGGTCCAACCGAAAAGTTATTGCAAATTTGTGATTTGAAAATTACTATTCCTAAAAAAGGTAATGCCGAATCGTTGAATGTGGCGAGTGCCTCAGCCGTTTTAATCTCTCAGTTAACCAAATAAAAATCCATTCAGCCGGATCATCTATTTCAGTACTATCATCTTCTTTGTCTGAACAAATTTCCCCGCTTGTAAACGGTAAAAATAAACACCACTTGTTAATTGAGAATGTATAATGGAGAATTGAGAATTATAAGTGCCGGCATTTTCATATTCATCTACTAGTGTAACAACCTCTCTTCCTAAAAGGTCAAACACCTTCAATGAGACATGACCTGCTACAGGCAACTGATAACTGATCACAGTGCTGGGATTAAACGGATTTGGATAATTCTGGTCAAGCCGGAATGATGTTGGAAGGGCTTCTTCCTTTTTTACATCCGCTAAAATTGATGCTTTGGGAATTTTCTTCGAAGTATATAATCGGTATTCTCCCGGCTGCAAATCAATTTGCATATTCACATCGGTTACACTTAAACTGTCGCCGGAAAAGAATTCATACCACATCCCAACATTTTGAAATGTTACCGGAGCGCTTTGTGTAGCAACATCAAAGTTGCCTATTGCCGCAACATTTATCGAACTATGATTAATGTACAAACTCTTTGTAGCACTCCAAGCATTTATTGTAAAATCAGAGCTTGAGAATGCGGGATAAGATTTTTTCAAACGGATTAATGCGGCAAAAGTCTCGAATAAATTTTTTCTATCTGTGTTTGATAAATAATCCCACGCAAATGGTTTTTCTCCTAGTCTGCCGTTTGTGTTAATCGAAACATCATAACCCAGTTCGCCGCCCATCCAAATCATTTTTGGTCCGGGAACCGGAATAAAAAATGTTGCGGCTAATTTTATTCTATCCAATGCGGTTGTAAGAGTTTTTATGTCATAGTTTCCAACCGAACGCCCGGAAGTTAAATTATTGTACATCAATCTCTCTTCATCGTGGCTTTCCATATATCCTACAAGATTCGGAACATTCCATCCCCGTGATTTATACGAAATATCGCCAAAATAAGAACCGCTTAAATTGCCCATTGCTGCTTGGCTGTACGCATTGTTTAGATTTCCCCATAGCATCATGTCATAATTTGCCAGTTCGGTTTCTTCGCTATTGGCACAGAAATGTTCGAGTATGACATAAGCTGTGGAAGAAACCTGCCAAATTTTATCTGCAATTCTTTTTAGAATTGCAATGCGTTTTGTATCGTAAGCAGTTCCATCTCCGGGTGTATTTGTAAATCCTTTTGTAAAATCGAATCTGAATCCGTCAACTTTAAATTCAGTAAGCCAATAAGATGTGACGCGGTCAACAAAATATTTAGTTGCCGGGCTTTCGTGATTGAAATCGTTCCCCCAAGAATAAACTGTGTTTGGCGAAGTTACATTGAACCAAGGGTTATTTGCCGCGGGACGGCTGTTAGCTTTATCCCAATACATCTGCGCCATCGAATTAGAATTATAAGCGTGATTAAGAACTATATCTTGTATCACCGCAATTCCGTTTTGATGGCAGAGATCAATAAAATTTTTCAGATCATCCATTGTTCCGTAATATTTATCCGGCGCAAAATATGTCATAGGATTGTAACCCCAGCTGTTGTTTCCTTCAAATTCGCTTATCGGCATCAGTTCAATAGCGTTTATTCCAAGTCTCTTTAGATAGCTCAACGTATCAATTATAGTTTTATAAGAATGGGTGGTAACAAAATCCCGGACGAGTAATTCGTAGATAACTAAATTTTCTTTTGGAGGACGAATGAAATTTGGAACTTTCCAGTTATATGTTGGTTTAGCCGGTTCTAAAACAGAAACAATGCCGCTTGTTTTTTGAGTTGGATAAGCTTTCAAGTTCGGATATACTTGCTGTAATTCCGGATCAGTATCATATACCGGATCAAGAATTTTATCTGTGTATGGATCATAAATCCGTAAGTCGCCATCAATTAAAAACTGATAAGCTATTTCACCTTGAGGATCTGCAAGATTAGAAGGCATACCAATCCACCACAGACTATCCTGTGTAGAGTTGTCGCGGTTCATGAACCACGCCTGGTCAACTTTCCAATCGGTATGATCTCCGATCAGGTAAATAAATTTTTTACCGGGCGCGTAGAGAGCAAGAACCCTGGTATTATAATTTATTCCAATTTGGCTTCCCTGTGGTATTGGAAGATTTTGGACTTCCTGGTTCTTCATGATCACAAATAGAGTTGAGTCTTTATGGTTTGCATTATCTGCGGCAATAATCTTTATATCATTTCTTCCCTGCAAGTAATTATTTGCAACGAAATTATAGCTCAATGGATTAGTTGTGCTTTGAGCAACCTGATTTCCGTTTATAAATAATGTGGTTGTACCTGCAACAGTAGTTGAAATGTTAATTGGAAGAGTTGAACCGGCTGAAACAAAAACCGGCGAACGCATCGGGTCGCCGTAACTTAAATTCACAGTTGGAGAATTAAGTACTATGGAAATTCCGGCACTGTAGAGAGGAACATGAATATCATCGGTTTGCTTTGTTGCATCCGCACTTCTTAAAACAAAATTTAAGGTAGTAATCTTTTCGGATGATGATGTTATACCATAAAAATTTCTTGGATTGTTAATCACAATTCTATAAACATTGGGACTAACGTAAGTAAGCTGTGGTTGTGTCGAATTATTGCCCCAGCTTTCAATTACATATTTCCATGAAGAATTATCATTATTTATGTATACGCCAGTGTGGGTGTATACAATTCCAGTATAACCAACTAAAGTCTTTGTTTGATGAGTAATATCAAATGTAATCGTTATCTGATCGGTTTCAGTCGGATACTGCGGGCTTGTTGTAAAAGTTGTTTGAGCAACCAATGCAGTGGTAAAAAAAATAAACAAAATAGAGGTTCTAATTTTCATGATGGGTTCAGCTCTTTGCCTAAAAAATAGTTGTCTAAAATTTGTGGGTAAAGTTAGGTATGGATTAACTTCTAATCAAGAAATTCCCACGCAACACCGAAGCGTAAACTGCGCCCTTGCTTGGGATAATAGGGAACAATAAAATATTTTGCATCAAGAAGATTTTCCCAGACAAAATAAATAGTCGCAGATTTTTGAATTCGTCCCGCAAGAAAGAAGTCCACTTGAAACGATGGAGAGACGGACGGAGAAGTTATTATCTGAGATGAAGTAATTGGATTAAAACTGAAATAAGAAGAGATATTTTTTTCATAATCAAAATGCACAAAGTCTCTTGTGCCTATTGAATAATAACTCAATCCGCTTTTTAATTCAAGATTTCTTTTGAAGAGAGTGTCAACATAATAGACTCCGCCTGAAGAAGTGAAACTGGGAAGTTTATATTCTTTTCTATTCTCTGATGAAAAATAAAAATTCGTATTCGTGCTCAAAAGAATTTTCCAAATCTTAAAATCTAATTTTAGATTCAACCCACTTAAAAGAAGATTTCTAATCGCAAAAAACGATGTCTGCTCATACGAAGAATCCGCTGTAAATGTAGTAGAAAGAAGTGCATTGCTAGTTGATTGATTAAAGTATCCGATGGAAACGTCTGCGAACTTATTTCTAAATAACATGGTGAATTCAAGAGAAGATTTCTTTTGCGTTTCTAATGTTAAAAATGGTCTTACAAATCTTTCTTCCCATGCGTTAAACGGTTTCTGATAAGAAGAAAAACCGGCATAAAGATTAAATGATTTGCCGAGCAAAATGTCTGCGTCTGCTCCGAGTCCAATGTAACTCTTATCAGAGTAATTCAAATATTTGCCAAAGACAGCCGGAGTAAATGAATCGCCGAACATATTGAAAGATGCTAGCAAAGATTCCGAGAAAGAAGATTTACGTGTTTGCTGAGCAAGCAAAGGTGTGTTGAAAACCGACCGCTCAAGATTTGTTGTCGAAATTAATTTTCCAAATTTAAAATTAAGATCTTGCCGTAAATTCAAACCGATTGTTCTCTGAAAATTATTATCAACAATTTGTTTCAATATGTTTTGACTGATTCCCAAATATTCGTTCTGGCGGAACTCTGTCAGATTAGATTGATAATAAAGGGCTAGATCGGTGTATGATGAATCCAAAAAATTGGCGAGCATTCGCAATCTAAAATCATTAACTGTTACTTTCTGATACCGGTCAGTATAATTTACGGGCGCTTGAAGGTTGTTGTATACCACGTCGTAGAATTGTGCTGCCGGAAAAGAAATCAAAATTGAATCAGAATCCACGCCGCCGTTCAACTGGACTTTTGATTTCACATATCTATAACTCGCAATCAAATTAACCGATTTAGAAAAAAGATAACTAAGACGAGTAGTTCCGCTCCAATTACTGTAATCGGTATTTACATAGTTAGGATTTGTGCTTTGATTTGTAATTTCTATGTAGGTGTTTAATTTATTAACCGGATAGATATTAAATATTCCGTCAATCAAACCTTCTCCATTGGGCGCTTGATAATATTTCAAACGTGAAAAAGGTTTACGAGAATCAGACTCACGCGAAATAAAATTTATTGAAACCGGATTGTTATTGTTCCCATACAAAAAACCGCGCGCCAACGGAATTACTTCAATAGAATCAATGCTTTCCGACTGAAACAGATTCAGGTCAAGTGAATTTGTCAAACGGTTGTTTATCAAAATGCCGTCCGACATAAATGAAATATTTCCGAAGCCATTACCGTAGATAAGAGTTTCGCTGGGCTGTCCGACAGAACCTAGGTCGCGTACAAATCCAAAGGGAACAATTGTGAAGAAATCTGCCGCGGTTCTATAATCGGTTGTTCTCAATTTTT
>JAKAMS010000187.1 GCA_021812745.1 Bacteroidota bacterium
CGAGATTCTTTTTTGTTTCAGCTTTTTCTTTTGCGCATTGATCAAGCTTTGCGTTCTTTTCTGCAATCTCTCTTTCAATTGCAGCTTTTTCTGCTTGTAAGGATCCTACTTCTTTTTCGAGCGCTTTTACTTCCGAGCGAAGCGCTTCTAGTTCTGCCATCTGCTCTTCCGATACTCCGCTGCATCCGGTAAAACTAATAATGCCGGCAAAGAGGACAACGACAAGCGCAGAATTGATGATTCTTTTCATCATTTGAGTTCTCCTTTAGTTTGATGAGTTAAATTTTCTGTTAGAAATATAAGAATTTTCTCCTCCAAATGAAGTCGCTAATTAATATTTTCATTTTTTATATAATACGTTTTTCAACCAAACTAGCAAATTTGTTCCCGGCAATAATAATATGATCGAAGACTTGAATATCCATAATCTTTCCGGCTTCCACCATTTTACGGGTTAATAAGATATCTTCATTGCTCGGCTCACTATTTCCGCTGGGATGATTGTGAAGAAGAATAATGTTGGCTGAATTATTTTCTACAGCCACCTTGAAAACTTCACGCGGATGAACCACACTTGAATTTAGGTTCCCGACCGAAATTAATTCCGTTTTAACAATCTTGTTCGCCGAATTTAAGCATACCACATAAAATTCTTCCTTCACTTTATCACGCAGCAAAGGAATGAATATCTCTGCAATATCGCTCGGCGAGGTAATTTTTTTTATTGAAAATAATTTCTTTTGCGTATCTACTCTGCGGCTAATTTCAAAAGCTGCAATTAGAGTTGCGGCTTTATCTTTTCCAATGCCAAGTTGTTTTTGTATTGCTTCTGATGTTTGCGAGGTGAGATTGTTTAAACCGCCTACTTTCTGAATTAAATCTTGAGCGACCTGTATTACACTTTTCCCTTTTGTCCCGGTCCTTAATAGAATAGCAACTAATTCTGTATCTGTTAAACTTTGTACACCACGCAAGTTTAATTTTTCACGCGGACGGTCATCAATTGGTAATTCCTTTACTTTCACAGCTATTTCCTTAGCTAATGATTGTAATTATTTATTCCCACTCAATTGTTGCCGGAGGTTTAGAACTTATATCATAAACTACACGGTTAACACCTCGTACCGAACGGATAATTTTATTTGATACTAATTCCAGAAAATCATAATCGAAACGATACCAATCTGCTGTCATTCCATCGGTTGATGTAACAGCCCGGAGAGCAATTACGTTTTCATATGTCCGCATATCTCCCATTACACCAACAGTTTGGACGGGAAGTAGTACTGCGAATGCCTGCCAAATTTTATCATAGATTTTTGCGTTGTCGAGTTCAGTAATAAAGATGTCATCGGCTTCACGTAAAATATCCAGCCGTTCTTTTGTAATTTCTCCTAGGACACGAACCGCAAGTCCCGGACCGGGGAATGGATGACGGCGGATAAAAATTTCCGGCAAATTGAGCTGGCGACCAATAGCCCGAACTTCGTCTTTGAAAAGTTCTCTGAATGGCTCAATCAATTTTAGATTCATCCGTTCAGGAAGTCCGCCGACGTTGTGATGAGTTTTAATTGTAACGGAAGCGCCTTTAACAGAAACTGATTCAATTACATCCGGATATAGTGTGCCTTGCACAAGGAATTCTGCATCAGAAAATTTCTTCGCTTCTTTTTCAAAAACTTCTATAAAAGTGTTTCCAATAATTTTTCTTTTTACCTCCGGGTCAGTAACTCCTGCCAGCCGAGTGAGGAATAGTTCAGACGCGTCAACATAATCAACACGAATTTTATAATTATCACTAAACATTTTTTTGATAAACGCGCTTTCATCTTTACGCATCATGCCGTGATCTACGTGAATGCAAACTAATTGATCACCTATTGCCTGGTGAATTAAAACCGCCGCTACCGATGAATCAACTCCTCCGCTTAAAGCGCATATAACTTTTTTATTACCTACTTTTCTTTTAACCTCTTCAACTGTTGAATTGATAAAATTTTGTGAAGTCCAATCCGCTTTACATCCACATATATCAAAAACAAAGTTTTCTAAAATTCTTTTGCCAAACTTTGTATGGGATACTTCCGGGTGAAATTGAATACCATATAATTTTTTGCCGGGATTCGAGATTGAACATAAAGGCGAATTTTCAGTCTTTCCGGTTACCGAAAATCCTTTTGGCAATTCGGTTACATAATCGCCGTGGCTCATCCAAATTACGGATCCGTCATCTACACCCATAAAAAGAAAATCATCTTCAAGAATTTCGAGATGGGCTTTGCCGTATTCACGGTCATCCGCCGGTTCAACTTTACCTCCAAGTTCTTTAGACATCAGTTGTAAACCATAACAGATGCCAAGAACAGGAATGCCGAGTTCAAAAATTTCTTTTGATACCGCCGGAGAACCTTCTTCATTGACGCTCATAGGACCGCCGCTTAAAATTATTCCGGCAGGTTTTTCTTTCTTTATTTGTTCAATCGGAAAAGTGTGCGGATGAATTTCCGAATAGACTTTGCTTTCGCGTATCCGCCGGGCAATGAGTTGCGTGTACTGAGAACCAAAATCGAGAATTAAAATTTTTTGTTGATGAGTCATATTTTTTTTCGGAAGTGTTAAGAGAATCGTGGAAAAGAATTGCCCACGGCATTAACCGCGGGCAGAAATAAATCTAAAAATTAGTGACCGAGCTGAGCTTTGTAATCTGCCGCACTAAGCAGACTTTCTAATTGTGAAGGATCAGCAATTTCTACTTTAATAATCCAGCCGGATGAATAAGGATCGGTATTTACAAGCTGCGGTTCATCATTTAATTTTGTATTCAGCTCCAAAACTTTTCCAGTTACTGGCGCATACAAATCGCTGACTGTCTTAACAGCTTCAATAGTACCAAAAGATTCGCCGCTAGAGATCTCTGCAATATCCGGTGCAATATCAACATAAACAATATCGCCTAATTCACCTTGAGCAAAATCTGTAATTCCAACTGTTCCTATGTTGCCTTCAATCTTTATCCATTCATGGTCCTTAGTATACCTAAGATTTTCTGGAATATTCATAATTACCTCTTTAGTTGTTAATGTGTTTATCTATGAATGAAGTATCAAAATCACCTTCAATAAATTTTTCATTCTCTAAAACTTTCATATGAAACGGAATGGTAGTTTTAACACCTTCAATTTTGAATTCCTCCAACGCCCGTTTAGCTCGGCGAATAGCATGTCTTCTGTCTGTTCCCCAAACAATCATCTTTGCAATTAATGAATCGTAGTTTGGCGGAATAACATAATCGTTATAAACATGTGAATCAATTCTAACACCAAACCCGCCGGGAAAATGCAAATACTCAATTCTGCCCGGTGAAGGTCTGAAATTATGTTCCGGATCTTCGGCATTAATTCTAAACTCAATTGCGTGCCCGCGCGGATCTAGAGGTTTGTCTTCAATTGGATGACCGGCTGCAATTAATATTTGATTCTTCACAAGATCAAAATTACGAACCATCTCTGTAACCGGATGTTCAACTTGAATTCTAGTGTTCATTTCTATGAAATAAAAATTTTGATGTTTATCCACCAAAAATTCGATTGTACCGGCGCCTTCATAATTAACGGAACGAACCCCAAGCAGTGCAGCTTCGCCCATTTTTTTTCTAACTTCATCCGTAATGAATGGCGATGGTGATTCTTCAATTAATTTTTGATGTCTGCGTTGAATTGAACAATCTCTTTCACCATACTGATAAAAATTACCGTGAGTATCGCATAAGACTTGTATCTCTATGTGGCGCGGATTTTCAATATACTTTTCTAAATAAAGATCGGCATTGTTGAATGCAGCCCCGGCTTCATTGCCTGCTGTTTGAAATGCTTTTTCGATTTCGCTTTCTTCCCAGACAATTCTCATTCCTTTTCCGCCGCCGCCCGCCGATGCTTTCATCATAACAGGGTAACCAATTTCTGCGGCAATTTTCTTTGCCTCTTCAACATCATGTACCACGCCAGCACTTCCAGGAACTACCGGAACACCGACTTTTTTCATCGTCTCTTTTGCAAACGCTTTATCACCCATCTTGCGAATTGAATCCGGAGATGGACCAATAAATTTAATATTCGATTCGGCACATATTTCACTAAAATCAGCATTCTCAGCAAGGAATCCATAGCCGGGATGTATTGCATCTGCGCCGGTTATTTGAGCGGCAGAAAGTATGCTGCTGACTTTTAAATAGCTTTGATTACTTGGCGCAGGACCGATGCAAACAGCTTCGTCAGCAAAAACTACGTGAAGAGAGTCGCGATCAATTTCACTGTAAACAGCAACTGTTGGAATTCCCAACTCTTTGCATGTTCTAATAATTCTTAATGCTATCTCACCGCGGTTAGCGATTAAAATTTTCTTAAACAAAATTTCCTCTTAAAAGTTTGATAACACTACGCAGTCTCAATCAAAAATAGAGGTTGGTTATATTCAACCGGAGTAGCGTTTTCGACAAGGATTTTTACAATCTTTCCGCTAACGTCACATTCAATTTCATTCATAAGTTTCATTGCTTCAACAATGCAAAGGACAGAGCCGGCAGAGACAACATCGCCGACTTGAATATACGGATCGGCGTCTGGTGCCGGTGCGCGGTAGAATGTTCCAACGATAGGAGATTTTACTTCATGAAGTTTAGAAGATTTTTCTGCAGGCACAGCAACAGTTTTTGAATCAACCTCATTTTGGATTGGCGCTTGCGTTATAAGAGTCTGCCGGGAAAAATCAACAGCAGACTGATACTGAACTTGATTTAGATTCTTCGAGATTTTTACTTTGAGATCGCCTTCAGCAACTTCAAAATCGGTAATCTCACTTTGCTCAACTAATTTGATTAGCTTTTTAAGAAGGTTTATGTCCATGCCGTTACTCTTAATTTTTAACTCGTTCGACATATCCGCCTGTTCTAGTATCAACTTTAAGAACATCACCTTCGTTGATAAACAGTGGGACGTTAATTTTAGCTCCTGTTTCAAGCTTTGCAGGTTTCAGTGCGCTATTAGCTGTATCACCTTTGAAACCGGGTTCGGTTTCAACAACTTTAAGCGTAACAAAAATTGGAATTTCTGCTGTGATAATTTGATCTTTATCGTCAAGAAGAAGTTCTATTTCCACACCTTCTTTTAAATAAACTTGTCCTTCGCCAATTACACTTTCGGCAACAGTCATCTGTTCGTATGTTCCATTATCCATTAGTACCAAACCGCCCTGTTCTCTAAAAAGATATTGATATTTTCTTCTTTCAACGCGAATAACCTCAACACCTTCACCCGAACGGAATGTATTGTCTAATACTCTGCCGGTTTTTAAATTTTTTAATGATGTTCTAACAAATGCGCCGCCTTTTCCGGGTTTAACATGTTGGAACTCAACAATTACATATGGTTCGTTTTTATACTTAATAATAAGACCATTTCTGAAATCGGAAGTATCTGCCATAAAAATTTTAATCCTTCTAACTTATGAAAATATAGCCACCACTCGATCTAAAATCAAGGATGGGATTAAATGAATAGTAAATGAAAATTGAATTAGCTCTCAATTTGAATTAGATACCGGTCAATCTCTGAAAAAGCAGCACT